>DATDBD010000096.1:0-3243 GCA_036525015.1 Lysobacter sp. | reverse complement strand
AAGACCGACGCAACAATGAGACCACCTCATGCAGTTGCGCCGGACAAAGAACGTTGGGCGTGCCGCCGCCCAAGTGCAGTTGCACCACCTCGCGGTCGAGGTCGAACAGCGGCGCGACCAGCCCGATCTCGCGACGCAGGGTGCCCAGGTACTGTTCGCCGCGGGCGGTGGGATCGTGGGTGGGATCGCGGGTAATGACGCGGTTGCAGCCGCAGTAGTCGCAGCCGCAATGGAAGCAGGCGGGGCTGTTGCAGAACGGCACGTGCACGTAGAGCGACAGGCGTTGCGGGATCGGGTCGCCATTGCTCGCTGCGATGGCCTCACGCAGCTGCGACTCGTCGAAGCCGTCGTGGAAACGAGGCGCCGTCGGATACGACGTGTAGCGGGGCCCCGGACGGTCGTAGCGTCGCAACAGATCGATGGAGAGCAGGGGCGAGGCCATGCCCGCAGGCTAGGTGGGGCGGCCGTGTGGCGCCTTGATCCGGATCAAACAGATGAAGCTCCCGGCGACCGGGGAGCGCCCTCACGCCGGCCCTTCCCGCACGCGGGAGAGTGGGAAAGGCAGGGCAAAGAAGACAACAACCAGCGAGGCCTCAGCTCCCTCCCCCGCATGCGGGAGAGGGTTGGGGTGAGGGCAGGCAGGGCGACAAGCGGCCCGGCCGCGAGTACCTCTACTTCCCCTTCGGACGCACCGACACCACGGCGGCCTCGGTAAAGGCCACGCGCAGGATGTCGCCCACTTTGAGTTGGCTCAGCCGCGCCTGCTGCTCGGGCCGGACCACGTCGAGCTCGACCACGTTGCCGCGCGGCCCCTTCACGGTGATCGTGTTGTTGGCCGTGTCGATGGCGAGGATCGGCGCCATCACGGTCACGGTCTGCGACATGCCCGCTCGCGGCTTCTCGCCGACCTTGGCGACGTCCTCGTCCTCCTTGATATAGGCCCCGGCTTCGGCGCTGCCGGCTGGCTGGATATCGACCGCGACCGAGCGCTTGTAGTCGAGGCTGACGATGTCGCCGACATGGATCTGGTCGAAATTGCGCACGGTCTCGTCGGCGTGGACCTGGACTTCCTCGTTTTGCTGGTTGCGGATCGTGACAAGGCGGTTGGGCGTGTCGATCGCCGTCACGGTACCGGTCGCGGTGATCTGGACGGACGCGACCTCGGTGGGGGTTTCGGCTTTGGGCGCGGTCGAGCAGGCGGCGACCGTCGCCACGGCCAGGGCGAGGGACAGGACCAGCGGGGTGCGGGACAGGGACATATTCACTTCGCTCCATGAATGGTGTGAACGAGGGCGGCCGGCGCATTGCATCCCGCCAGGGCGCGGATGACGCTCCGTCCGGCAACGAGCCGCGAGGGCGTCGGGCCGTCGCCGCGACGGTAGCGAGGCCGCTGCATGAGAATCGTGATGGCGTCGAGGTGGGGGGAGATGACGGCGCGTCCGCGCTGCCGCCACAATGCGGCATGGACAGTCAGGTTATTGGCAACAGCGGGCAGGCCCTGCTCGACGCGGTCGTACGCGAAACCGGCCCCGCGCCGGCATGGGCCATCGTGTGGCTGCACGGCCTGGGTGCCGATGGCCACGATTTCGAGCCGATCGTGCCCGAGCTGGTGCGCCGCGATTGGCCGGCCATCCGTTTCGTCTTCCCGCATGCGCCGGTGCGGCCGGTGACCATCAACAATGGCGTGCGCATGCGCGCCTGGTACGACATCCGCGACATGGACCTCGCCAACCGCGCCGACGAAGCCGGCGTCGAGGAATCCGTGGCCCAGGTCGAGGCATTGATCGCCCGCGAGAACGCCCGCGGCATTCCCAGCGAGCGGATCGTGCTGGCCGGTTTCTCGCAGGGCGGTGCCATCGCCCTGGCCGCCGGGCTGCGCCGCCGTGAGCCGCTGGCGGGCCTGGTCGCGCTGTCGACGTACCTGCCCGCGCCACAGAAGGCCGACACCCATTTGCAGGAGCCGGCGCGCTCGCAGCCGCTGTTCTTCGCCCACGGCACCCAGGACCCGGTGGTGCCGTTCCAGGCGGGCCAGTACAGCGCCGCCCTGTTGCAGAAGCTCGGCTTTGCCGTCGACTGGCACAGCTACCCGATGGCCCACCAGGTCTGTGCCGAGGAAATCCGCGATCTCGGCGACTGGCTGTCACGGCGGCTTTCCACCTGAGCATGCAGGCCGCCACCGGCGAACGCGAGGAGCCCTGGCTGCCGGACCTGTGCCGCCTGCCAAGGCTGGCGGTGATGCTGGGCATGGCGGAACTGGTGGTGCTGATCCTGGCCTTGTCGCCGGACGGCGGCCTGTGGGATATCGAGCGCTTCGTCACCGCCAGCGGCTTTGCCCTGTGGCTGGCGCTGACCGCCTCGGTGCTGCTGTGCGTATCGCGGCGCCGGTTGTCGCTGCTGCCACCCAGTCTGGGCTCGTCGCTGGCGTTGCTGGGCGGCGCGCTGATCGCCGCGCTCGGCGCATCGATGATGTACGTGATCGATACCAGCCTCGGCTACGGCCTGGTGCCCAAGGGCGTGAGCGTGTGGCGGTTCGCCTGGGGCGCGGCGGCGGTGACGATGCTGGTCGTCGGCGTGGTGCTGCGCTACCTGTACGTCAATGACGGGTGGAAGGCCCAGGTGCGCGCCAGCGCGCGTGCCGAGGCCGATGCGCTGGCGGCGCGGATCAAGCCGCATTTTCTGTTCAACAGCATGAACACCATCGCCGGCCTGGTGCGCAGCGATCCGGTGGTGGCCGAGCGCGCGGTGCTCGACCTGTCGGACCTGTTCCGCGCCGCGCTCGGCGCGGGAGACTCCGATTCGAGCCTGGCCGAGGAGGTCGAGCTGGCCGAGCAGTACCTGGCCATCGAGCAACTGAGGCTGGGCGAGCGCCTGCAGATCGCCTGGCGGCGCGCCGAGCCCTTGCCCTGGTCGCAGCCGATGCCGCGGCTGGTGCTGCAACCGCTGGTGGAAAACGCGGTGCTGCACGGCATCTCGCGCCTGCCCGGCGGCGGCATGATCGAGATCGACCTGGAAAACGACCGCGACGACCTGCTGCTGCGCGTGCGTAACCCCGCGCCGCCACCCCGCGAGCGCGACGCCGGCGGCCCGGAAGGCCATGTCGGAGCGCGCCACGCCCAGCGCAGCATCGGCCAGCGCCTGCGCTACGCCTATGGTCCGCGGGCGAAGATGACGGCTGGCTGGGAGCAGGACTACTATCACTGCGAGCTGCGCATACCGGTGGGGCTGGGGGCGCTGAACCGATGA
>DATDBD010000095.1:0-7303 GCA_036525015.1 Lysobacter sp. | reverse complement strand
GTCAAGAACCTCACCGATTACGGTGCGTTCGTCGACCTCGGCGGCATCGATGGCCTGCTGCACATCACCGACATGGCGTGGAAGCGCGTGCGCCATCCGTCCGAAGTCGTGGAAGTCGGCCAGGAGCTGGACGTCCGCGTGCTCAAGTATGACCGCGAGCGCAACCGCGTTTCGCTGGGCCTCAAGCAGCTGGGCGAGGATCCGTGGGACAACATCGCGCGTCGCTACCCGGCGCAGACCCGCGTGTTCGGTAAGGTCTCCAACGTCACCGATTACGGTGCGTTCGTCGAGATCGAGCCGGGCGTCGAGGGCCTGGTGCACGTGTCCGAGATGGACTGGACCAACAAGAACGTCAACCCGTCGAAGATCGTGCAGGTCGGCGACGAGGTTCAGGTCATGGTCCTGGACGTCGACGAGGAGCGTCGCCGTATCTCGCTGGGCATGAAGCAGGTCACCAGCAATCCGTGGGAAACCTTCGCTGCGATCCACAAGAAGGGCGACAAGGTGTCGGGGCAGATCAAGTCGATCACCGACTTCGGCATCTTCATCGGCCTGGACGGCGGTATCGACGGCCTGGTCCACCTGTCGGACATCAGCTGGGCCACCACCGGCGAAGACGTGGTCCGCAACTACAAGAAGGGCGACACGCTGGAAGCCGTGGTGCTGGCCGTCGATCCGGAGCGCGAGCGCATCAGCCTGGGCGTCAAGCAGCTTGAGCAGGACCCGATGGGTCAGTACGTCGCTTCTAACGCCAAGGGCTCGATCGTCAAGGGCGTCGTGAAGGAAGTCGACGCCAAGGGCGCCACGATCGAACTCGCCGACGGCATCGAGGGCTACATCGCAGCCCGCGACATCGCCAAGGAGCGCGTCGAGGATGCCTCGCATTACCTGAAGGTCGGCCAGGAAGTCGAAGCCAAGATCATCGGCAACGACCGCAAGGGCCGCAGCATGCAGCTGTCGATCAAGGCCAAGGACGAAGCCGAGCAGCAGGAAGCGCTGGCCGACTACAACCGCCAGACGTCGGACGCTTCCAGCGGCACGACCAAGCTTGGCGCGCTGCTGCGTGAGCAGCTGGGCAACAAGTCCGAGTAAGCAGTCCGTAACAAGGCTGTTGCTGTTGCTTTAGATGTACACGGGGACGGCCCGGCTTCGGCCGGGTCGTCTTCCATCTGGCCCCCGTTGGCCATCACCGATTCGGAAGAGCGCCCGCGTTTCGCCCATGACCAAGTCCGAACTGATCGAGATCCTTTCCCAACGTCAGGCCCACCTGAAGGGCGAGGACGTGGATCTGGCAGTCAAGGCCCTGCTCGAGATGATGGGGGGCGCGCTCTCGACCGGAGAGCGGATCGAAATCCGCGGCTTCGGCAGTTTTTCACTGCACTATCGTCCGCCGCGCCTGGGGCGCAACCCCAAGACCGGCGAGTCGGTGGCGCTGCGCGGCAAGCATGTGCCGCATTTCAAACCTGGCAAGGAATTGCGCGAACGCGTCAGCAGCGTAGCGCCGGTCGACGAAATCGACTGAGTTTCGACACCCTACACAGTTTCCCGCTGGACCTGTCTGCACGGTCCGCTAAGCTAATCGTGGAAGTTGGCCGGAGGCCCTCGTCATGCGTTTGATCCGATTCCTGGTGGCGTTTGCGTGCGTCGCGCTCGGCGCGGTGGTGGGTGCGCTCAATCGCGGCCTGATCAACATCGACCTGGGGTTTACCACCATCACCACCAATCTGGGCGTGGCTCTGATCGTGGCCTTGCTGATCGGCGTGCTGATCGGCGGACTGGCCATCAGCGCCAGCCTCGTGTTGCCGCTGCGTCGCCGCCTGGCGCGCGCGGAACGCCAAGGCACGCCCGGAGCCTGAGCGATGGAGTTCATCAGCGAGTGGTTCTGGTTCTTCCTGTTGCTCCCCATCGCGGCTGTCAGCGGCTGGATCGTGGGACGTCGCGGCGGCGAACGCCATAGCGACACGCAGGTCAGTCGCCTGTCGACGACGTACTTCCGTGGCCTGAACTACCTGTTGAACGAGCAGCCGGACAAGGCGATCGAGTTGTTCCTGCACATCGCCGAACTCGACAAGGACACGTTCGAGACGCAGGTGGCGTTGGGTCACCTGTTCCGCCGCCGTGGCGAGGTCGATCGCGCGATCCGTCTTCACCAGGCGCTCGTGCAGCGTCCCGGACTGAGCGACCAGCAACGCGTGCAGGCATTGCTGGCGCTGGGCGAGGACTACATGCGTTCGGGTTTGCTCGACCGCGCCGAAACGGTGTTCAGCGACCTGGTCGCGCTCGACATGCGCGCGCCGTTGGCGTTGCGCCATCTGATCGGCATCTACCAGGCCGAGCGCGATTGGGACAAGGCCATCGAAAATGCCCGTCGATTCGAGGAAGCGACCGGCGAGCCGATGGGCAAGCTGATCGCCCAGTTCGAATGCGAGCTGGCCGAGCGCCACCGCTCGGCCGGAGATATCGACCAGGCGCGTGACGCCGTCAAGCGCGCCTACGAGGCCGATGCCAATTCGGTGCGTGCCGGCATGCTCGAAGGACGCATCGAGGTCGATGCCGGCCAGGATGCCGCGGCGATACGCGCATTCGAGCGGGTCGCGCGCGTGGACCCCGATTACCTGCCTGAAATCCTCCCGCCGCTGCTGGCCTGTTACGAACGCGTCGGCGATGCGCCAGGAGCCCGGACCTTCCTCGCGGAAATGTGCGAGCACTACCGCGGCATCTCACCGGTGCTGGCGTTGACGCAGATGGTGGAGGAGGCCGACGGCGTCGCTGCGGCACGTGCCTATCTGGCGCAGCAACTCAAGGATCGCCCTTCCGTGCGTGGCGAGGCGGCGCTGATCAACCTGACGCTGGCCGAGGGTGCGGACCCGTTGGCCACGCTGCATGACCTCAAGCACATCACCGACCAGCTGTTGGTGCGCAATCCCAGCTACCGCTGCAACCGGTGCGGCTTCGGCGCGCGCAGCCACCACTGGCAATGCCCGAGTTGCAAGGAGTGGGGAACCATCAAGCCGCTGCTCAACTACGCCGTGGTCTGATCCGATGCTGGCATGGATGCTCATCCATTTCGTCCTGGGCGCGGCCGGTACCTGGCTGGCCCGGCGCTATGCGCTCAACCGCGATCTGGTGGATCAGCCGGGCGAGCGTCGCAGCCATGCCGTCAGCACGCCCCGGGGCGGAGGCATCGCGATCGTCGTGGCGTCGCTCGTGGCTTGTGCCGCCCTTGCGATCCGGCTGCCTGGGCAGGCCTGGATGCTGGCGGCCTTTGCAGTGGGACTGGTGTTGGTGGCGGGGGCGGGATGGCTGGACGATCACCGTCCGACTTCTCCCTGGGTTCGCCTGGGCGTTCACGCGTTGGCGGCCGCCGTGTTCGCGGCGGCGGTCCAGTACGCCTACGCCGACCCCTGGCTGTCGGGTGCCGCCTTCGTGCTGGCCATCGGGCTGGTCAACGTCTGGAACTTCATGGACGGGATCAATGGCCTGGCCGCGACGCAGGCGGCTTTGGTGTCATTGGCGTTGGCGGCGGTGATGAGCGGGACCTGGGCGGGAGTGGCGCTGGCTTTGGCAGCCGCCTGCGTGGGCTTTCTTCCTTTCAATTTCCCGAAGGCGGTCATCTTCCTGGGAGATGTTGGTAGCGGTGCCCTGGGGTTCGCCCTGGCGGCGATCACCATCATGGCGACGGCCACCCAGTCGATCGCATGGCCCCTGCTGCTGCTGCCGTTGTCGGCATTTCTGATCGATGCTGGACTGACCCTGGTGATGCGCATGCGGCGTGGCGAACGCTGGTGGACTGCGCACGTCCAGCACGCCTATCAGGTCTGGGTGCGGGGCGGGGCCACGCACGCAAAAGTGACGTTCGCGTACATGGCGTGGACATTGCTTTCGGTGGTCTTAATGCTCGGTCTGCGAGTGGCTTCACCACTTTTCATGCTGTGTGGCGTGATGGCGTGGTATACGTCGGGCGCTTTTATTTGGTGGCTGCTGCGTCGTGCGGCGGCGCAGCGCGAATTGCGCGGAAACTGAAGGACTGGTCAGGGAATGGCATCTTGGCGTGACAAATGGAGAGGCGCTGCACCGCGGGTAGCCGTGGTGGCGCACGATCTCACCATGGTCTGGCTGGCGTGGCTGGGGTTGCACTGGTTGCGCCTGGGCGTGCTCGCCCATCCGCCCGCGATCCCGCTGTGGTCGACCGAAATACTGTTGGTCCTGGCCGCGCAAGCCTTGGTTTTCTGGCAGGTCGGCCTCTACCGGGGACTGTGGCGCTTCGCCAGCGTTCCGGACCTGTGGAACATCTTCAAGGCCTGTGTGCTTGGCCTGTTTGCGATCGTGTTGGGGCTATTCCTCTATAACCGCCTCGACTTCGTTCCGCGTACCGTTCTCGTGCTCTATCCGCTGGTGCTGATGGGCCTGCTGGGTGCGCCGCGATTGCTGTACCGGGCATGGAAGGATGCCCAGAGCGAGCATTCCGCGCTCAACTCCGTCCGCATCCTGATCCTGGGCGCAGGACATGCCGGCGAGGCGCTGGTGCGCGACCTGCGACGCTTCGGTACCTACCAGCCCGTGGGTTTTATCGACGATGCGATCCGCCTTCGTGGCAGCAAAGTGCAGGGCGTGCCGGTGCTGGGGCGTGTGCAGGATGTGGCGGAAATCGCGCGCGAGACCGCCGCGAAGCTGCTGGTGATCGCCATGCCGTCCGTAGATGCCAGTGCGCTGCAGCGCGTGGTGATGGCGTGCGAGAGGACCGGACTTCCGTTCCGCATGGTGCCGCGCCTGCAGGACGTGCTGGAAGGGCGTTCGTTGCCGGGCGAACTCAAGGAAGTCGCGATCGAGGACCTGCTGGGCCGCAAGCCCGTGCTGCCGGACTGGAAGGCCATCCGCGGATGGCTCGGCGGGCGCTCGGTCCTGGTGACCGGCGCCGGTGGATCGATCGGCTCCGAGCTCTGTCGCCAATGCGCACGTCACGGTGCGCGCCGCATCGGCCTGCTCGAGATCGACGAGTTGTCCCTGATGACGATCGAGACCTCGTTGCGCCGCGATTTCCCGGACGTGGAGCTGCTCCCGATCCTGGGCGACTGTGGCGACCCGGCCGTGATCGCGCACGCACTGTCCCTGGCCGAGCCGGAAGCGGTATTCCATGCCGCGGCCTACAAACAGGTGCCGGTGCTGGAAGCCCAACTGCGCGAGGCCGTGCGCAATAACGTGCTGGCCACCGAAACCGTGGCGAGGGCGTGCTGCGCATCGGGCGTGGGCACGTTCGTCCTGATTTCCACCGACAAGGCGGTCGATCCAGCCAATGTGCTGGGCGCGACCAAGCGACTGGCCGAAATGCTTTGCCAATCGCTGGCGTCCCAGCATTCCACGCGTTTCGTCACGGTGCGCTTCGGCAATGTGCTCGATTCGGCGGGTAGTGTCGTTCCGCTTTTCCGCGAGCAGATCCGCAACGGTGGTCCGGTCACGGTTACCGATCCCGAAGTCACGCGCTATTTCATGACGATTCCCGAAGCCTGCCAGCTGATCCTGCAGGCCTCGGCCATCGGCACGCACGAAGCCATCTACACGCTCGACATGGGCGAGCCGGTACCGATCCGGTTGCTGGCCGAGCAGATGATCCGGCTTGCCGGCAAGCAGCCAGGGCGCGACATCGCCATCATCTACACCGGGCTGCGCCCGGGCGAAAAACTGCACGAGACGCTGTTCCACGCGGACGAGCGTTATCGGCCGACGTTCCACCCGAAAATCCTGCTGGCCGAACCGCGCGAGGTCTCCGAAGCTGCGGTGCACGGCGCGATGACCGAGTTGCGAGCGGCAAGCGTGCGGTATGACCTGGATGCGCTGGCCGAGTGGTTGCATGTCGCCGTGCCCGAGTTCCGCCCCGTGGGGCCCCACGCATCGCCCTATGCCGGTACCGCCACCGTGGTGGCATTCCCAGCCCGTAACGCCAGGAAGATTTAATGTCAGTTCGTGTTCGCAAGGCCGTGTTCCCGGTTGCCGGGTTGGGTACTCGTTTTCTGCCGGCCACCAAGACGGTTCCCAAGGAAATGCTGCCGATCGTGGATCGGCCGCTGATTCAGTACGCCGTCGACGAAGCGGTGGAAGCCGGTTGCGACACGTTGATCTTCATTACCAACCGCTACAAGCATGCGGTGGCCGACTATTTCGACAAGGCCTACGAACTCGAGCAGAAACTGGAAAGCGCGGGCAAGCACGAACAACTGGAGTTGATCCGCAACGTCCTGCCCAAGGGCGTCCGGGCCGTGTTCGTCACCCAGGCCGAGGCGTTGGGGTTGGGGCACGCGGTACTCTGCGCCAAGCCGATCATCGGCGATGAGCCGTTTGCCGTGCTGCTGCCCGACGACCTGATCTGGAATCGCGGTGGGGCCGGTGCCCTCAAGCAGATGGCCGATGCCGCTGAAGCCTCGGGCGCCAGCGTTATCGCCGTGCAGGATGTACCCCGCGAACAGACCGGCAGCTACGGTATCGTCGCGACCGAGGCATTCAGCGGGCGCGAGGGGCGCATCAGTGCCATGGTCGAAAAGCCGAAACCCGAAGCGGCGCCGAGCACGCTGGCCGTGGTCGGTCGTTACATCCTCAGCCCGAGGATCTTCGAGCTGCTCGAGCGCACGACGCCCGGCGCGGGCGGGGAGATCCAGCTCACCGATGCCATCGCGTCACTGCTTGGCGAATCGCCGGTCAACGCCTACCGATTCAAGGGAACCCGCTTCGATTGCGGTACGCACATCGGGCTGATCGAGGCGACGATCCGCTATGCGCTGGATCATGAAAAGCTCAGCGACCTGGCGCGCCAGTTGATGCAGAACGCGCTTGGCGAGTTGGGCGTCGAGGACCTCGGCTAAGCGTCGGTCTTCTGCTGGCCTATCCGCCCCCGTAGCGCCACCAGGCCCACAACGCCCAGCCGGCCAGAACGCAGGCCAAAGCCAGGGCACTGAGGCCAAGCAGCTCGACACGACGCGCCCAATCGAGGGCGGTGCGATCTCGCAGCACGCGCACGTCACGCAGGGTTTTCCACTCCTGAGGTGGGAAACGTCCCTGGAGGCGTGCGGCGTAACCCAGCCGTCGCAGGTTCAATCCGAGCCCAATCGCTGGCGCCGCCAAGGCCAGGCCCAGGCCAACGAGCATCAGGCGAAGCCAGCGGCGAATGGTCTCCGGGTCGCTGCCACCCAGATGCTCGTTGACGCCTCGCAGCCACAGGTTCAGTTGCCAAAGCAGCACCGAGCACAACACCACAATGAGCGCGATCAGCCAAAGCGTGCGCGTGCGATAAGCTCTGTCGGCGCGATGGATT
>DATDBD010000094.1:0-5090 GCA_036525015.1 Lysobacter sp. | reverse complement strand
TGGTGGAGCGGAGGAGGATCGAACTCCCGACCTTCGCATTGCGAACGCGACGCTCTCCCAGCTGAGCTACCGCCCCACGTAAGGGGTCAAAGTCTAACGGGCGAAGGGGGTTTGGCGCTAGCCCTGCGCAGGCGCGGCACGGACCCGGCGGATCGGCATGCTGGGATGAGGGAGGGGCCGTTCAGTCGCGCGCTCGCCCTAGCCGACGCCGGCGAACCATTCGGCGACCGCGCGGTGGAGCGGGGGACTCAGCCGATAAGCCGCCTGGCAACGAACCGTTGCAGGCGCGACAACTGGCCGGCACGTGCCGCAGCGTAAGATGCCGGCCTTTCCACCTCCGCCCGCCCATGAGCTCACGCCCGGTCGCCTACGACAACCTGCGCATCGCGCTGCTGGAAGACGATGATGTGCTGCGCGATGCGGTGCTGGTGCCGCGCATGCGCGATTTCGGGTTCGATCTGGTGGCCATGCGCACGGCCGCGGAGCTGCAGGACATGCTGGCGTCCGATCCGCCGGACGTCGTGGTCCTGGATATCGGCCTGCCCGACGCCGATGGTTTCGAACTGGCGCGCAGTCTGCGTGACAGCGATCCGCGTCTTGGCATCGTGATGCTGACGGGTCGCGGTGAAACCGACGACCGTATTCGCGGCCTGGTCGAAGGCGCCGACGCCTACCTGGCCAAACCGGTCGACCTCGGACTGCTCGCCGCCACGCTGCACAGCCTCGCGCGGCGTATCGGCCGTCAGTCGAATGGCGCGTTCCGCCGTTCCAGCGGCAAATGGCACCTGGATGCCGATGGCTGGTGCCTGATCACGCCGGGTGGACACAGCGTCGCTCTGAGCAAGACCGAGCGCCGCCTGATGAAGCCGATGATGGCGGCGACCGGCCGGCTGGTGACGCGCGCGCAGATCATCGACGCGCTGACCTCCGACGTGCACGAGTTCGACCCGCATCGGCTCGATTCACTGATCCATCGCCTGCGCCGCAAGGTCAACAGCGCCAGTGGCGAAGCCCTGCCGCTGACTTCCGTGCACGGCGAAGGCTACGTGCTCCAGGCGTAGTCGATCGCCTGCGGGGCCGGCGTCGCGGCGATGGCCAGCGGCAGCCCGATGCACACCGTCGTGCCGCATCCTGGCTCGCTTTCCAGGTGGATCTGGCCGCTCGCGCCGGCCACCAGGCTGTGCGTCGTGGCCAGGCCGAGCCCGGTGCCCGCGCCGGCCGGCTTGGTGCTGAAGAACGGCTCGAAGACGCTATCGATGATGCTGCGCGCAATGCCGTGGCCGGTGTCTGACAGGCGGATATCGACCATGCCCTGGGCTCGACGTGCGGTGATGCGGAACTCGCCGCCTTCGGGCATCGCGTCACGTGCGTTGGAGGCGATGTTGAGCATCGCCAGTTCGAGGTGGCCACGATCGACGAGCACCGGCATCGGTTCGTCGGCGACGTCCAGGCTGATGGCGATCGTGCGCGGCAACAGCCGGCGCAGCATCGGCAGGATCTCGCGCAGCGCCCGACCGACATCGACCAGCACCGGGTGCGACTGGTCCGGGCGGCTGAAGTGGAGCAGACGCTTGCTGAGGTCGATGCCTTTCTGCGCGGATTGCTCGATGCCGTCCAGGGCGTCGGCCATCTCGTCGGCGGTGGTGCGAAGGTCGTGGTCGGTGTCGTCGAGCTGATGGCGCGTATGCGTGTAGCCCACCACCACGCCGAGGATGTTGTTGAAGTCGTGCGCGACGCCACTGGCCAGGCGCCCGACCGCCTCCATCTTCTGCGAGTGGATCAGTTGCGACTGCGCGCGCTCGCGTTCGCCGATCTCCCGACATAGGTCGCGCCGCCGATCCTCGGATTCGGACAGGCTTGCGCGCAGCGCGGTGATGCAGCGGTCCAGCACCAGGGTGACGACGAAGTAGCTGAAGATCGCCGAGGGCAGGTAGTGGAATGCCGTCTCCGCGGATTGCCCGCTCTCCTGTGCCCGCAATGCGTCGGCCCAGAGGCCGGCGACAAAGATCGCCACGATGGCCAGGAACACCGACCACAGTGCACGCCGTCCCAGTACCAGGCCGCCGATCGCCAGTGACAGCATCTGCGATGTCTGGTCGATCGAGTGCGTCTGGAAGCCGAGTTTCAGGTGGCCGATCAGCAACGCCAGCAGCAACGACGACACGAACGTAATGACGGCAGGTCGAAACCGGCCGTAGCGGATCATCGCCACGCCGCAGAGCGCGAGCAGCGCCGTGATCATGTCCATGGCCCCGACCAGCAGCCACCCCGTAGGAACGTCGTCGAAGCGGGACAGATGCCGCGCCCAGCTGATCGGCAACGTCGTGCCGAAGACGAGGAACAGCAACTGCATCGTCGGCGCATTGCGGCGATCGATGGGATCGTCGATCGGCACGCGCGAGAGCCATCCCATCGCTGGAGCGATGGCGCGGCGAACGGGGCGCAGCAGCGATTGGACGAGGTGGTCGACAGAACTCATCGGTGTCTGGCTTCGAAAAAAAGCGTGAGAAATAGGGAAGAAGTACAGAAGTTCGCGTGCGTGACAAGTCATCTGAGTGAAACGTAGTGTCCCAATCGTTCCATGGACTGGCGCGACAACGAGTATGTCGCGTGTCGGGACGAATACCGTCGAGGGAGTTCGGCGAGGGAGAGGGGAACGACATTACCGCGCGTCGCCACGACGCCGCGTTCCTTCTGATTTCACACGACTATCAGCCGAAAGGGTCGGAAGACAATGCTTTGTATGCTCGGGGAGAAGAACACCGGCGCGGGGATCGACATGCGCCGGCACGCTGCAGCACGTACACGGGACAACACGATTCCAGCGCTGGCGCGCCATGCGCTGGCAGTCGCCATGGCACTGGCATGTGCGGCGCCACTGCCGCTGATGGCCGCGACGCCCGATGGGCACGAGTCCGGCGAGAAGGCTGTCGCCGCCGAGAAACAGGGCGATGCGGCATCGGCGAATGCAGAAGATGCACCGGTCGAAGCGGCCGATGCCGCCTCCGCGGATAACTATTTCCAGGCAGATGGCGCGCTCGATGGCAGCGATGCCGCTTTCACTGACGGCGTGCACGCGGTCGCCGCGGGCGCGTCGAGCTTTGCCGGCGCGGAGAATGCTGCCGCATTCGGTTACGGCGCGACGGCTCTGGGCATCGACAGCACCGCAGTCGGTGCGCTGACCCTCAGCCTGGGGCAGGGCTCGTCGGCGTTCGGCTTCGGCACCACCGCGACGGGCGACTACAGCTCGGCGATCGGGTACGGGTCCAATGCCGGCGGATTCGCATCGATTGCAATGGGCTACAACGCCAGCAGCAATGGTGCCGGCGCGATCGCGATCGGTACCGAGGCGTATCTGACGGTGGCGCCGTTCGAGGGTATCGCGCACTTCGTCACCCGCGCCGACGGCGTACTGTCGACCGCGTTGGGCCCGGGTGCAGCTTCCGACGGCGACGTATCGGTGGCCATCGGCCCGGGCGCGGAATCCTATGGCGCGCTCAGCGTGGCCATAGGCCACCGCGCGCAGGCGGCTGAAAAATCCGTGGCAGTGGGCAATTTCGCCGAGGCGCACGGCTACCTGAGTACCGCGTTCGGCAGCGAGGCGGAGGCGACGGGCAATGACAGCACGGCCGTCGGCGGTGCTTCGACCGCCCGCGGCGAAACCGCGACCGCGCTGGGCGTGGGCACGTTCGCCAATGGCGACCAGTCCACCGCAGTCGGCGCGTCTGCGATGAGCTGGGGATATCGTTCGGTCGCATTGGGCAACGCCGCGCTGTCCCAGTCCGAAGGAACGGTCGCGATCGGCTTCCAGACCTTCACCTGGGGCGAAGGCAGCGTCGCCCTGGGCTATCTCGCGCAGACTGGCGGCGATCGTCCGCTCAAGGAGTTGCCGCCGCCCTGCGATCCGAACACCCAGGATTGCGGAGGCGTCATCATCGGCCCGTTCGATTACACCGGGCCCGAGCAGCCGTTGCACGCGGTCGCGATCGGCGAGAAGGCGCACGCGTTCGGCAACGACAGCATGGCGCTGGGCTACAACAGCCTGACGATGAGCGAGAACAGCGTCGCCCTCGGCGCAGGTTCCATGACCGATCGCGACAACACGGTCTCGGTCGGTGCCTCGCAGGACTGGATGCGTCGTGACGGCTCCACCGTCGCCGCATTCACCCGCCAGATCGTCAACGTATCTGCGGGTACCGAAGCGACCGATGCGGTCAACGTCGCCCAGCTCGGCCAGTACGCCGGTGCGCTCGGCGGTGGTGCCAGCATGCAGTCCGGTGTACTCAGCGGGCCAACCTACGCCATCCAGGGCGCCAGCTACAGCGACGTCGGTGCGGCGCTCGCCGCGGTGGACAGCCGCCTCAGTGGTCTGCAGGACAACATCGACAACCTGCCGCCGCCGCAGCAACCTGATCCGCCGACACAACCGGAACCGCCGCAGCCGCCCGCGACCGGCGATGGCATCGCCTACGACGGCGGCAGCAAGGCCAGCCTCACGTTGGCCGGCGCCAATGGCACGCAGGTCCGCAACCTCGCCAATGGCGTCGCCGCGACGGACGCAGCCACCAAGGGACAAGTGGATGCAGCCGATGCCGCCACGCTGGCCAGCGCCAACAACTACACCGATGTCACCGCCACGCGCACGTTGTCGTCGGCCAATGGCTATACCGACCAGCGCTTCCAGACATTGAGTGACCAGTTCAGCGACTTCACCCAGGACATCGATCGCCGCTTCTCGGAGCAGGACAAGCATCTGGACAAGATGGGCGCGATGAACTCGGCGATGATGAGCATGGCGATCAACGCCGCCAACACTCACAGTCCGCGCGGGCGAGTGGCAGTGGGTGCCGGCTGGCAGAACGGCGAAAGCGCGCTCTCGGTGGGCTATGCCAAGCCGATTGGTGATCGCGCGTCCTTCAGCATCGGTGGTGCATTCACCGACGACGACAGCTCGGCCGGCATCGGCTTCGGCCTCGACCTCTGACCACTCCAGGCGCCGCCGCGCCTGCGTGGCGGCGCCATAAATCGGGATTACTCATGAAGCTCATCCAACACATGGCCCTGCTGGGCCTGATCGGCGGCGTGGCCGC
>DATDBD010000093.1:0-9052 GCA_036525015.1 Lysobacter sp. | reverse complement strand
GGGCGCTTCGGCGCCCATATGGTGATCAGCCTGGTCAATGATGGCCCGGTAACCTTCCTGCTGAAGGCCTGATCCAAACAGGTTCGACCCAAACCTCGTCTTCAGCCAGGGCCGACCCGTGCCGGGTATAATGCACGGTTCCCCAAGCCTCAACCTCCGGTGCTCCGTCCATGGCCAACGAACGTCAGGCTCCCCAGTCCGACATCAAGCAACTGATCAGCAAGGGCCTGGAGCAGGGCTATCTGACCTATGCCGAAGTCAACGATCACCTGCCCGACGACCTTGTCGACGCCGAGCAGATCGAAGACATCATCGGAATGATCAACGGCATGGGTATCGAGGTGCACGAAGTTGCGCCCGATGCCGAGACCCTGCTGCTCGCCGACGGCGGCACGGGCAACCGTGAAGTCGACGATACCGCTGCCGAAGAAGCCGCTGCCGCGCTGACCGCGCTCGATGGCGAAGGCGGTCGCACCACCGACCCGGTGCGCATGTACATGCGCGAGATGGGCACGGTCGAGCTGCTGACCCGCGAAGGCGAAATCGCCATCGCCAAGCGCATCGAAGAAGGCCTCAACCAGGTCCAGGCCTCGCTGGCTTCGTTCCCGGCGACCATCCAGCTGATCCTGGAAGACTACGAGCAGCACAAGGCCGGCAAGAAGCGCCTGGCCGAAATCATTGTTGGCTTCAACGATCAGGAAGCGGTCGTCGAAGAGCCGGTGCCTGTGATTGCAGAAGTCGCCGATGCCGATGCCGAGGCAGAAGAGGAAGAGGTAGAGGGCGCCGAGGAAGAAGCCGACGACACGCCGACCGGTCCGGATCCGGTTGAAGTCGCCAGGCGCATGGAGCTCCTGTCGACCGAGTACGCCAAGTTCGAGAAGGCCTACGCGAAGTACGGCGCCTCGCACAAGAGCGTGCTGAAGCTGCGCGAGGACATGGCCGCGGTGTTCGTCACCTTGAAGCTGCCGCTGCCGCTGACCGACGTGCTGGTCAGGAACCTGCGCGACGTGCTGGCCAAGATCAAGGAACACGAGCGCCGCATCCTCGACCTGTCCACGCGCGTGGCCAAGATGCCGCGCAAGGACTTCATCCGCGCCTGGGAAGGCAACCAGACCAATCTGGAATGGGTCGACGAGCTGCTCAAGCGCAAGCAGAAGTGGTCGTCGGGCCTGCGTGACGTCAAGGACCAGATCGTCTCCGAGCAGGAGTCCACCATCGCCCTGGAATCGGCGGTGCGCGTGTCGCTGCCCGACATCAAGGAAATCAGCCGTGCGATGGCCTATGGCGAAGCCAAGGCGCGCAAGGCCAAGAAGGAGATGGTCGAGGCCAACCTGCGCCTGGTGATCTCCATTGCCAAGAAGTACACCAACCGCGGCCTGCAGTTCCTCGACCTGATCCAGGAAGGCAACATCGGCCTGATGAAGGCCGTGGACAAGTTCGAGTATCGCCGCGGCTACAAGTTCTCGACGTATGCGACCTGGTGGATCCGCCAGGCGATCACCCGCTCGATCGCCGACCAGGCGCGCACCATCCGTATCCCGGTGCACATGATCGAGACGATCAACAAGCTCAACCGCATCTCCCGCCAGATGCTCCAGCAGTACGGCCGCGAGGCCACGCCGGAGGAATTGGCCAAGGAGATGGACATGCCCGAGGACAAGATCCGCAAGGTCATGAAGATCGCCAAGGAGCCGATCTCCATGGAGACCCCGATCGGCGACGACGAGGACTCGCACCTGGGCGATTTCATCGAGGACACCAACGTGGAGTCCCCGGTCGAAGCCACCACCAACATCAACCTGTCGGAAACCGTCCGCGACGTGCTCGCCGGCCTGACCCCGCGCGAAGCCAAGGTGCTGCGCATGCGCTTCGGCATCGACATGAACACCGACCACACGCTGGAAGAAGTCGGCAAGCAGTTCGATGTCACCCGCGAGCGCATCCGCCAGATCGAGGCCAAGGCGCTGCGCAAGCTGCGTCACCCGAGCCGTTCGGAACAGCTGCGCAGCTTCCTCGACATCGACTGATCGTCGCGGCACACGCAGTAACGAAAAAGCCCCGCTTCGGCGGGGCTTTTTCTTTGGCGGAGTTTTTCCTTGTCGTCGCGAGAAGCAATTGCCTGGCGGCAACAAAAATCCTTCTCCCGCGAATCCTTCTCCCGCGAATCCTTCCCTCGCGTGCGGGAGAAGGTGCCCGAAGGGCGGATGAGGGGCACTTTTCGCGCAAGACTTATGTAGGGCAAGCCGATCCCTAGTTCGGAAGCATCGGCGCTCCCTCACCCCGCGTCGTAAAAAAACTGCTCCCGCACGATCTTGCCCTCGTGCACGCGATAAACGCAGATCTCCTGCATCGCCACGCGGCCCATGCCCTTGAACGTGGCGTCCAGACCCATCGACACGCTGAACCAGTTCTCGGCGACGACGGCGTCGCTGCAACTGGCGCTGTGCAACGCTTCGATGCTCTCGCCGAACCTACGTCCCTTCTCCAGTATCGCGGCCAACCCCTGGGCATTGCCCAACGCGCCCGCCGGCGCCCCTTCGGGCTCGACGCTGACGGCGTCGTCGGCGTACAGCTCGCGCTGCGCCTTTTCGTACTCGCCGGTACGGCACAGCTCGACCAGTCGCTTGGCGATGGCTTCGGTATTCATGGCGTTCCTTCTGCGTGGGGTGAGCAGCGATCCTACGCCCGCGTGCTGACAACGTCGTGGCAGCAGGCCGAGTCTGTCGAAAGCGCGGATAGCGTGCCGCCAGCCACTGTCGAGGGCCCGTTCACATGCTAGGTTTCGGCGTATGAGATCGATCCAAATCGAGGGGATGGGCAAGGGTATGAAGCACAAGATTCAGGGCTGGCTGGGCGCCGCACTGCTCGCCGCCGCCATATCGGGCGCCGCGACGGCAGCCCCGTCCGCGCAGCCCAAGGACGCGCAGGCGCGTGCCTACGCCGCGGTCGATCCCTTCATCGGCACCGGCGGCGAAGGCCACACCTTCCCCGGCGCCGTGGTGCCGTTCGGCATGGTGCAGCTCAGCCCCGACACGCAGATCAAGCCGCGCAAGGAAGCCTACGGCTGGGCCGCGGGCTACCGCTACGACGACACCACCATCGTCGGCTTCTCGCACACGCATTTCTCCGGCACCGGCCATTCCGACCTGGGCGACGTGCTGGTGATGCCCATCGCCGGCGACGTGAAGCTCGAGCGCGGCGACGCCGCCAAGCCGGGCAGCGGCTACACCTCGCGCTTCAGCCACGACGACGAAGTCGCCGAGCCCGGCTACTACGCCGTGACATTGCGCGACTACGCGATCCGCGCCGAGCTCACCGCCACCGCCCGCGTCGGCGTGCACCGCTATCGCTTCCCCAAGGGCAAGCCCGCACACGTGCTGGTCGACTTGCGCACCAGCATGTACGACTACCCGGGCAAAGTGCTGTGGTCGCGACTGCGCCTGCGGCCCGACGGCACCGTTACCGGCTTCCGCGAAACGCGCGGCTGGGCGCCGGGGCGGCAGCTGTATTTCGCGATGCGCTTCTCGCGGCCTGTGAGCGGTCAGCAGTTCCACGACACCGAGCAGGACGTGGCCTACAAGGGCTTCCCGCCGCCGGGCGAAAACGATCCGCGTCAGCGCGCGCAGATCGAAGGGCGCCAACTGGTCGGCGCGCTCGACTTCGCCGACGCCGCCGGGCAGTCGATGATCGTCAAGGTCGCCATCTCGCCGGTCAGCGAAGACAGCGCGATCGCCAACCTCGACGCCGAAGTGCCCGCCTGGGATTTCGACGGCGTGCGTCGCGACGCCAAGGCGCAATGGGCGCAGGCGCTCGGTGCGGTCGACATCGATGCACCGGAGCCGATGCGGCGCAGCTTCTACACCGCGCTGTACCACACGCTGATGGGGCCGAGCCTGTTCATGGACAGCGACGGCCGTTATCGCGGTCCCGACAATGCCGTGCACCAGGCCAAGGGCTTCACGCACTACTCGACGTTCTCCCTGTGGGACACCTACCGCGCGCTGCATCCGCTGCTGACGCTGGTGCAGCCGCAGCAGCGCAACAACGACTTCATCAACTCGCTGCTCGCCTCGCAACGCCACAGTCCGTACGGCACCTTGCCGGTGTGGGCGTTCCACGGCCAGGAGACGTGGTGCATGATCGGATACCACGCCGTGCCCGTGATCGCCGATGCCTACATGAAGGGCATTCGCGGCTATGACGCCGACGCAGCGTTGCAGGCGATGGTCGCCAGCGCCAGCTACGGCCCGTACGACGGCATCGCGCAGTACATGCAGCTTGGCTACGTGCCGATCGACGAGGAGGGCGAGGCCGCATCGAAGACGCTCGAATACGCGTTCGACGACTGGACCATCTCGCGCATGGCCGAAGCGATGGGCCGCAGCGACGTGGCCGCACAGTTCGGCAAGCGCGCGGCGAACTGGCGCAACGCCTTCGACGAGAAGACCGGCTTCATGCGCGCGCGCACCCGCGCCGGCAAATTCCGCGAGCCATTCGATCCCAGCGCCAGCGGCTACGGCACCGACTACACCGAAGGCAATGCCTGGCAGTACTCGTGGTACGTGCCGCAGGACGTGGCCGGCCTGGCCGACGCGCACGGTGGCGAGGAGCAGTTGGTCGCCCGCATCGACCAGGTGTTCGACGCCAAGGTCGACCCCAAGATCTTCGAGCACATGGAAGACATCACTGGCCTGATCGGCTGGTACGCGCACGGCAACGAGCCCAGCCACCACGTGGCGTACCTCTACGCCTACGCCGGCCAGCCCTGGCGCACGCAGCAGCGCCTGGGCCAGATCATGAAGACCCAGTACGCACCGCGCCCGGATGGCCTCGCCGGCAACGACGACCTCGGCCAGATGTCGGCCTGGTACGTGTTCACCGCGCTGGGCTTCTACCCGGTGGCACCGGCCAGCAACCAGTACATCATCGGACGCCCGTTCCTGCCGCGCGCCACGCTCAACCTGCCCAACGGCAAGCGCTTCACCGTGGTCGCCGACGCCCTGGACGACGCCCACCCGTACATCGGCAGCGTCACCCTCAACGGCCAGCCGCTGCAGCGCGCTTTCCTGCGCCACGAGGAGATCATCGCCGGCGGCGAACTGCGCATCGTCATGCAGGCCCAGCCGAACAAGGCCTGGGGCGGCGCGGGGGCGGAGCGGCCGTACTCGATGTCACAGCGCTGAGGCCAAGTCGCCCGTCATGCGGGCGATGCGGTAACGCCTGATAAAATGCGCCGCACGGGGGCCTATAGCTCAACGGTTAGAGCAGGGGACTCATAATCCCTTGGTTCCAGGTTCGAATCCTGGTGGGCCCACCACATGCGGTGCGCTTGTTCCCTCCCGTAATCATGAGTTTCCATTGGCCGCTCGCGACCTACCTGGGCTCGAACGCGCTCTACAAGCTGCAGATTCGAAAGTGAGTCGAGGCGCTGCGAAAGGACCTAACCCCGATGCGGGATTGAAGGCGCCCGCGCGCCGGAGTCACGTCGGTCAGGGCATTACGGCCTTGGCTGCAATGGCACTCCCCAGCTGTTCTCGGGGAAAGGGCCTGCAGGTAGATTTTTATGTCGCGCTTCGCGGGCACTGGAAACCATTGCTCGCTCTAACCTCCACTAGGCGACGCGCTTCGTATGCGGAAGCGAAGAAATCCATTCTCGAGTCGCGCAGACATGCGAGCGGTCATTGCCAGAGGCCTCCAGCTCCATAAGCTGCTCGTTCGGATGCACGTTCCGTGCCGATCCACGGCAGTGACCGTCACTGGGTAGTTGAGGCGTTGATGTATCTGATGACACGCGCCCCCAGCTCCAGAAGGACGCGGCCAGACAGCCTGCACCTAGGTTGCCCCAGAAGCACCCCGGCTCAGTGCTGACGCGCGAACAGCGCGAGGGTCGGTCAGCGGATTCATTCGTTCAGCCATGACCTGGTTTCCCGCCACATGAACAGTTGGATGCGCGGACTCGCGGTGGCGGTCGTCTCGGCCGCCCTGGCCGGCTGCGCCTCCACGCCGCCGCAGTCCACCGGCCCAGCATCCGACTACAAACAGCGCGCCGTGACCCGCGCTGACGGCGACGTGCGGGTTTCCACGTCGGTGTTGTCGGCCGACGAGAGCGCGCGGGTGTACGGCGTGCCGCTGGCGACGAAAGCGATCCAGCCGGTCTGGGTCGAGGTGGAGAACCACGACGACCGCGCCTACTACCTGATGTCGCCGGGCCTGGATCCGAATTTCTTCCCGGCTTCGGAAGCGGCCGAGGCGTTCGCGTCGGGCGCATCGCACGAGCAGGCAGGCGAACTCGATCGGCGCTTCCGCCAGCTCGCGTTCCACAACCCCGTCCTGCCGGGGACGACGACATCGGGGTTCGTGCTGACCAACCTGGACGAGGGCGGGAAGCTCGTGCAGATCGACCTGGTGGCCAGTGGCCGCGCGAAGTCGTTCTCGATCCTCACTATCATTCCCGGGTTCCGCGCGGACTACCACGTCAGTGGCGTCTTCAGGCGCGAGATCCATGCCGAAGGGGAGATCGCGGACTTCACCGACGGCACCGCTTTCCTGCAGGCGCTCGGGAGCCTGCCTTGCTGCGTCACCAACAAAGGCGGCTCCAAAAACGGCGATCCCCTCAACCTGGTGGTCGTGGGCGGACTCGACGATGCGCTGCCGGCACTCGTGCGGCGCGGTTGGCGTCCGACGGAGCAGAAGTGGTCGGGCTCGATCATGAAGATGATGACGTCCGCCATATCGGGCGAGCGCTATGCCTATGCGCCGGTCAGCGATCTCTACCTGTTTGGGCGCGCCCAGGACCTCGCGTTGCAGAAGGCGCGCGACAACATCCACCAGCGCAACCACCTGCGGCTGTGGCTGAGCCCGATGCGCTATCAGGGCAAGCAGGTCTGGGTGGGCCAGATCAGCCGCGACATCGGCAGCCGCCTCACCATCCATTCGCCGACGCTCACCACGCATAAGATCGACCCGGACGTGGATGAAGCGCGCAGTGCGCTGGGCGAGGACATGGCCTACTCGCAGGGGCTGACGAAGGTCGGCTATGCCAAGGGCGTTGGTGCCGCGCCGAAGAGCTCGCCGCGCGAAAACCTCACCACCGACCCGTACTACACCGACGGGCTGCGCCTGGTGCTGGTGTTCGATCGCGCACCGACTTCCTTGGCGGAGATCGAGTTCCTGGGCGACGACATTCTCAAGGCGCAGACGCCACGGGAGAGCTCGCCGTGAGTGCGTGGTCGCTGCCCCATCGCGCCCTCGCGCATGCCGCGTTGTCGCTCGCGCTGGTCAGCTGCGCGACCTGGCAGGTTCCCGCCGGGATCGACGCCTCGGCATTGCGCGCACGCGCCACGACCGCAACGGCGAACGGGCAGGACGTGCGCGTCAGTGCGGTCGTCGTGGGCGAGGAAACCAGTCTGAAGATGTTCGGTCCCGACATCGAAAAGGCGAACGTGGTGCCCGTCTGGATCGAAGTCGAGAACCGGTCGCCTCAACCGTTGTGGCTGCTGCGGTCGGGAACCGATCCGGACTACTTCTCGCCGCTGGAAGTGGCGTGGTCCATGCACAAGACACTTGCAGGATCAACGAATGCGAGCATCGACAACCACGTCCAGGAACTCGCGTTCGATAATCCGATCCCGCCAGGCGCGACGCACGCGGGAGTGATCTTCATCAACCCGCAGGGCGGGACGACGCTGCTCAACATCGATCTGTTCGGCAGGAAGACGCTGGTTCCGTTCTCGCTGTTCCTGCATCCGGACGACCACAACGGGCCGCCGCCGCTCACGTTCCAGCATCCGCAGGCGCAGATCATTGACTACCACGACCTCGCCGCGCTGCGCTCGGCGCTGGAGCGGTTGCCGTGTTGTGCGACCGATGCAAGCGGGTCGGTGCAGGGCGATCCGCTGAACGTCGTCTTCATCGGCACCATGGCCGACATCGGCGCAGCCAGCATCCGGCGCAACTATCGGCGCGATGTCCGCGACTCCGACCGGGCACAGCGGGTGTTCGGACGGGAGCCGGACATCGTCGGGCGCAAACAGGCGCAAACCGGCGCACCGGCGACCTGGGTGCGCCTCTGGGCAACGCCGATGCAGTTCGACGGCAAGCCGGTCTTCGTCGCGCAGGTCGGGCGGCCGGTCGGCGGCCGCTTCGCGTCCGGCGACACGGGCGAAGCTGTGCTGCACGGCGATGTCGACGAGACGAGGAACTTGCTGGTGCAGGACATGATGTATTCGGGCGGGTTGGAAAAGCTCGGGTTCGTCACCGGCGTCGGCGAGGCCACTGAGCAGTCGCCTAGGGGCGCATTCGAGGGCGCGCGCTACTACACCGACGGATTGCGCGCGGTCATGTACTTCGCCACGCGCCCGCTCAGCCTGTCCGACGTGGAGATACTCGACTGGGTGCCGTTCCTGGAGCAACGCGAGGCCGCCGCACGCGGGCGAGGAAGCGATGAACACTAACGACTCCGCTAAAGGATCGCCGCTGACCGCGGCATCGCGACGTGCGGGCGACACGACGGCGGTTCGCACCGTCCGCGCGACGATCGCCGTGGCTTGCCTTGCGCTGGGCGCATGCGCGACGACATCGCATGGCGTGCCGTACTCGACCGACGTCGCGCCGGACACCTATGCCGGCCTGCAGGACAAGCGCGGGCGATTCCGCGAGACCTTCTGCGCGGTGCTGGAAGCGCACGGCCATGAGTTGCCGGACTACCGGTCCTGCGACCAGGCCCTGACCCGCGTCGGCGACGAACCCGCCGGCACCGGCAAGCCTGTCGACCTCGGCCCGTCCAAGCGGCATCTCGTCGCGGCGCTGGTGCCCGGCATCGGATACGAGTGCTTCGAGAAGTGGCTCCAGTCGCCGGGTACCGCCGCGCAGCACGTGCGCCAATACGGCTACGACCTGACGACCCTCAAGATCGATGCGCTGTCCGGCATCGAGACCAACGCGCGCCAGATCCGCGACGAGATCATGGCGATGCCGGCCGATGCACAAGCGCCGCGCCTGGTGTTGATCGGTTATTCGAAAGGCGCGCCCGACATCCTGGAGGCGGTGGTCG
>DATDBD010000092.1:0-3028 GCA_036525015.1 Lysobacter sp. | reverse complement strand
TGCCGGCGGCGCGCAACGCATCGATGGCGTGCGCGACGAGCGCGCGGAGATTGGCTTTCACGGGATTGGGCGGGGTGTTGCGGGACCGCGCATTTTACGGGCTTGCCCCGGCTTCACCTAATGCGATGCGGGCCGTGGCCGCGCCCCCGTTCACACCCAGCCCCGCGCCGCCATCGACGTCGGCAGGCCGTCCCCGATCACGAAGTGGTCGAGCAGGCGCAGGTCGACCAGCGCCAGCGCCTGCTTCAGGCGCGCGGTCACGGCCCGATCGGCGGCACTGGGTTCCGGGTTTCCGCTGGGGTGGTTGTGGCCGACGACGACCGCAGCGGCGTTGTGGGCGAGCGCGCGGCGCACCACCTCGCGCGGGTGCACCTCGGCGCCGTCGATCGTGCCCTGGAACAGGTCCTCGAACGCCAGAGCACGATGGCGCACGTCCAGGAACAGCGCCGCGAATACCTCCTGCTGGCGACCACGCAAACGCTGGGCGAAGTAGCGCCCCGCAGCCTGTGGATCGCTCAATGCCACGCCGCGCTCGAGTTGCGCAGTGAGCAGGCGCTGGCCCAGCTCCAGCGCAGCCGCCAGTACGCAGGCGCGCGCCGGACCCAGGCCTGGCAGCCGCATCAGTTGCACTGGCGTGCGTTCGAGCAGGTTGCGCAGCGGGCCATGCCCGGTCAGCAGCTCGCGTGCGGTGGCGACCGCATCGCGCCCCCGCAAACCCGAGCCGAGGAAGATCGCCAGCAATTCCGCATCGGTCAGCGCCCCGGCGCCGCGGGCCAGCAGTTTTTCCCGGGGGCGCTCATGGGTGGGCCAGTCGCGGATGTGCATGGAAACGACCAAGGAGTCGGAGGGATGGGCGCGTCGCGCTACTTCGTCGTGCGGCAATGCGCCCAGGTCCATTGAATCCCGCGCGAAGCTCACGGGCTTCAGGAGTGTTGCGTGCCATCGGGTAAGCTAGGGCCGATTCCGCGGTAAGGATTTCTCCAGGGCGATGGTCGAGGCCAGCAGTACATTGCGCGGGAAGAACCTGCTGCTCTGCGTATGCGGGGGCATCGCCGCGTACAAGGCGGCAGAGCTGGTGCGTCGTCTTCGCGACGCCGGCGCGCAGGTCACCGTGGCAATGACCGACAACGCCCAGCGCTTCGTCGGCACGCCGACGTTCCAGGCGTTGTCCGGGCGACCGGTGCGCACCTCGCTGTGGGATGCCGCCGCCGAAGCGGCGATGGGGCATATCGAACTGGCGCGCTGGGCCGATCGCATCGTGATCGCGCCGGCCACCGCCAATACGCTCGCCCGGCTGGCGCACGGTTTCGCCGACGACCTGGTGACCACGTTGTGCCTGGCGACCACGGCGCCGATCACCATTGCCCCGGCGATGAACCATCGCATGTGGCTGCATCCGGCCACGCAGGCCAACATCGCCACGCTGCGCTCGCGCGGCGTCGACGTGGTCGGGCCGAACGACGGGCCTCTGGCCGAAGGGGAATCCGGCCCGGGACGGATGAGCGAACCGCACGAGATCGTCAGCGCGCTGGCGAAGGCGTTCGCATGAATACGTCCGCATCGCTGTCCGGCCTGCGCTTCGTGGTCAGTGCCGGTCCCACTTACGAAGACATCGATCCGGTGCGCTTCATCGGCAACCGCAGCAGCGGCAAGATGGGCTTTGCCATCGCCGACGCGGCGGCGCGGCGCGGCGCACAGGTCGTGCTGGTGGCCGGACCGGTATCGCTGCCGACGCCGGCCGACGTGCAGCGCGTCGACGTGCGTTCGGCCGCGCAGATGCACGAAGCGGTGCTGGCGGCACTGCCGGCCGATGCCTACATCGGGGCGGCCGCCGTGGCCGATTTCGCACCGACCCAGGCCGCATCGAGCAAGATCAAGAAGCAGGCCGGCCAGGACTCGATGACGCTGACGCTGGTGCGCACGCGCGACATCCTGGCCGATGTGGCCGACCACCCGCGCCGGCCGCGCGCGGTCGTCGGCTTCGCCGCCGAAACCGATCACGTCGAAGCCTATGCGCGCGGCAAGCTGGAAAAGAAACGGCTCGACATGATCGCGGCCAACCGCGTCGGCGTGGCCGGCACCGGATTCGAAAGCGACGACAACGCACTGACCGTCTATGCCGCCGACGGCGCGGCGCACGCGCTCGGCCCGGCCGCGAAGACGCAACTGGCCGACGCCCTGCTGGACCTGATTGCCCAACGCCTGACCGAATGAACCATACCCTCGAGCTCAAACTGCTGGATCCACGCTTCGGTGATGAATGGCCGTTGCCCACCTACGCCACCCAGGCCAGTGCCGGCCTTGACCTGCGCGCGGCGCTGGACGAAGCCCTGACGTTGCAACCGGGCGATACCGCCCTGGTTCCGTCGGGTCTGGCGATCCACGTCGGCGACCCGACCATGTGCGCGGTGATCCTGCCGCGCTCGGGCCTGGGGCATAAGCACGGGATCGTGCTGGGCAACGGCACCGGGCTGATCGATGCCGATTACCAGGGTCCATTGCTGATCAGCGTATGGAACCGCGGCCGCGAGGCTTTTACGATGCAACCCGGGGACCGCATCGCGCAGCTGGTCGTATTGCCGATCGTGCGTGCGACGCTGCAGGTGGTGGAAGAATTCGAAACAAGCGCACGCGGAGCCGGCGGTTTCGGCCATACCGGCGTGCGCTGACAGGGGAAATACCGATGTCCGAAACGAATCCCGGGCGTGCCCAGCTGCACGCCTCGCTGAAGCAACTGTTGCCGGTGGTGGCCGTGGCCAGTGGGCTGGTGGCGGCATGGCTGGCTTGGAGCGGCTGGCAGCAGCATCGCGACGAATCCCGCCGCCATGCCGTGCAGCAGGCCCGCGACACCGCTGCCCAATCTGCGGCGGCGGCGCTGAAGACCGAATACAAGCGCCTGCAGGAGCGCCTGGTGACGCCGGCCATGCAGGAGTCGCTCGTGGGCGGCGACCTGGTGACGGCCGGCAAGCTCCTGGGCGAGGGCTGGCCGTTGGCGAAGCAGGCGCAGGTCCTGGCTCCGGATCTGGCG
>DATDBD010000091.1:0-14579 GCA_036525015.1 Lysobacter sp. | reverse complement strand
GCGCGCCTGGGATCGGCTGGAAGTGGGGGGCGTGATCGTCGGCGACGTGCCAAGCTTCCGCGTCGACAACATGCCCTACGGCGGCGTGAAACTTTCCGGCCTGGGTCGCGAAGGTGTGCGTTACGCGATCGAGGACATGACCGAGCAGCGGTTGCTGGTCATCCGCACAGGATGAGCTGACACCTGGCAGCACCGGCTGACAACCGTCGATATCGGGTCGACCACCTGGCAGGCTCAAACCCCATTCCCCACCCTCACCCGTTCTCCCTCGCAACCCGCCCGGAGAACGACCGATGAAACGCCTCGCCCGTACCGCGCCCGTCCGCACCACGCTGTTCGCTGTCATTGTGTCCGCGCTGGCCGCCTGCCATATGGCGCGCGAAGCTGCCGGCCCCGCACCAATCGAATCCACCGAACGCGTGGATGCTGTCAGCGCCGCCTCCCAAGCCGTCGAAGAACCCGAAGTCAAAGCCGCGGCCGCAGAAGCCGACGCCCGATCGCGTCGCGCTTCGAGGCAGCAGGAGGGGGTTGTCGCCAAGATGCTTGTCGCGCCAGCGCCGTCCTCGCCTCCGCCTCCCGCTTCAATGTCCCTCGACTCGATCGTCGTCAGCGGTACCCGCCTCGGCGCCGGCAACCTCGCCATGCCGCAGCCGCCCAACACCGAGAAGTACGCGGCGCACGACGACAATCCCGTGCATCGCGCCTCCGAGCAGCCCCTGTCGACGTTCTCCATCGACGTCGACGGACTTAACCATGGCACCTAACGCCTGAATTAAGCCGAGCCGCGAAGCGGCGTCGGCTTGAATGAATTGTTAGGCCGCATCACATGCCGCCCGTATAAGGAAGAAGGTACAGCGGGACTGCCAGGACGGTCAGGATAATAACCACGCAAGCAAGGCGTCTAGCCGGCTTATGGCGGGCGATCCGCCATGCAACAACAACCGCGGCAAGCACGCCGAGCGGAATGTAGAGGTAGTAGCGAAGCTGGCCAGGCGCGGGGTAGCCGACCACCTGTTGTCGTTCAACGCCCTCAAGCAAGCTGTGCCCCAGCAGTGCGAGCAAGCCCCAGATTGCTGTGGCTATTGCAGCAAGAACATGGAGTCTTCTCATGCGGTCCAACTACCTAAATAGACGAACCTGTGGGTCCGGCTATACGTCTGACGCCACACCCCGGCGAATGGGCTGTAACCCCCTGATTCGGCTTGAGCTTATGCAAGCTGGGTCCGGCTAACAAGCCGGCGTATAACCGGACCCAGCGGCTGGGCTTAATCGCCTACTCTCACTCCCTTTTCCGCCTCATGGAGCGACCGTAATGGGGTGACCTGCTTACGACCCTCCGGGTCAAGGACCTCGACTTTCGCGCCGGCACGATCAACGTTCGCGCCGGTAAGGGCGGCAAAGATCGTGGGTCCATCCTGCCGGAGCGGCTCGCACACCCGTTGCAACAGCACCTCGTCCGCATCGCCGCGCTGCACAAGCGCGACCTCGCCCACGGCCGGGGCTATGCGCCCCTCCCGGACGCCCTGCACCGCAAGTATCCCAATGCCACCCGCAGCTTGGCCTGGCAGTTCGTTCCCGTCCCGGGTTACTCGAGCCTGCCCTCAGACAGGTCGGATGCTGCGCTGGCATGCGTCCGAATCGAGCGTGCAGGTCGCCTTCAAGCTCGCGCTGGGTGATGCCGGAATCCACAAGCACGCCTCGGTGCATACCCTGCGCCACTCATTCGCCACCCATCTATTGGCCGAGGGCACGGACATCCGCACGATCCAGTTGCTGCTAGGTCACCGCAACTTGAAGGCCACGATGATCTACACGCATGTCCACCATGCGATTCGACGAACGGTCAGTCCGTTGGACAAGCTCTAGTCCCGGCGCCGGCAGCCGATTGGCCGCACGTGCCATTCCAGCAGACGCCTTATGAGCTAGCCGGCAAAACGCAGAGGCCTCCCTGACGGCTGTTCGCAACTGGGAAATAGCCCCAGCCATGGCTAGACCTCATCCCGAGCCGGTAGCCTGGATCCGGATAGGCCTGATCCGGCAAGGCAGCTAGTCGCCCAGTTCCGCGAATGCGGATTCTGCGAGCAGCGAAGCTCAGCCTGTGGCAAGGACTGGATGCGTAGCGAGTCCGCGCCAAACGACAATGGGTCCCAGATGGGCCCCTAGGCCGAAAAGAAAGGGCCTACAGGGTAGGAAAACCTTGTAGACCCTTGATTTCAATGGTGCCGGAAATAGGAATCGAACCTACGACCTACGCATTACGAATGCGCCGCTCTACCAACTGAGCTATTCCGGCGAATCTCTCGGTTCCGGCTTGGTCGGCCGGACCTTTGGAACATTCCGTGAGCCGCGAATTCTAGGCGCTGCGCGGCGTTCCGGTCAATTGACCAACTGCAGCCTCAGCTCCTTGGGCAGCGCGAAGACCATGTCCTCAGGCTCTCCGTCGAGCTCGGTCACATGCTGCGCGCCCAACTCGCGCAGGCGCTCGATCACGCCACGCACCAGCACGTCGGGCGCCGAGGCGCCGGCGGTCACGCCGATCCGCTGGCGTCCACGCACCCACTCCGGGTCGATCTCGACCGCGCCGTCGATCAGGTGGGCAGCCACGCCCTCGCGCTCAGCCAGCTCGCGAAGGCGATTGGAATTGGAACTGTTGATCGAACCGACCACCAGCACGAGGTCGCACCGCGCAGCCAGTTCGCGAACGGCATCCTGCCGGTTCTGGGTGGCGTAGCAGATGTCGTCGTTCTTGGGCCCCTGGATCGCCGGGAACTTGGCCCTCAGCGCCTCGATCACGACCCGGGTGTCGTCGACCGACAACGTGGTCTGGGTGGTGTAGGCCAGGTTGTCGGGCTGGTCGACCACCAACTCGGCGACATCGTCGATGTCCTCGACCAGATAGATGCGTCCCAGGCCCGCCTCACGGCTCCACTGGCCCATCGTACCCTCGACCTCGGGATGGCCTTCATGGCCGATCAGGATCATGTCGCGGCCGGCGCGGCACTGGCGGGCCACCTCCAGGTGGACCTTGGTCACCAGCGGGCACGTGGCGTCGAATACTTTCAGCCCGCGATGCTGGGCCTCCTCGCGCACGGCCTTGGACACGCCATGCGCGCTGAAGATCACGGTGGCGCCGTCGGGCACCTCGTGTAGCTCCTCGACGAAGATCGCGCCGCGATGCTTCAGGTCGTCGACCACGAAGCGGTTGTGCACCACCTCGTGACGGACGTAGATCGGCGCGCCCAGCGTCTCGATGGCGCGTTTGACGATCTCGATGGCGCGGTCGACACCGGCGCAGAAACCGCGGGGATTGGCGAGCAATACATCCATAGATTCGACAGTCCGATCGGTCGACCGGGGCTTTGAGCAGGGAACTCAATTGTACTCTCCCTCCTCCGCCCAGCCCCAACCCTTACTTGCCGGTCCGGGGGTCCTTGCCGAACAGGCCGAACAGGGCAATGCCGATGGCCCCGGCAACGATCGCCGAATCGGCGATGTTGAAGGCCGGCCAGTAATGGTCTCGCCAGTACCACTGGATGAAGTCGACCACGTGGCCGTGCAGCAACCGGTCGATCACGTTGCCCAGCGCCCCGCCGATGACCAGCGAGTACGGCAACGCATTTTTCCAGTCGCGGCGGGATGTGCGCGCGAGCCAGTAGCCCAGCAGCACGCTGATCGCCAGCGCCAGCACGACGAAGAAATACCTCTGCCAGCCGCCGGCATCGCTGAGGAAGCTGAATGCCGCGCCGGTGTTGTAGGTGCGGTACCAGTTCCAGACGCCCTCGATGACCGGCACGGCAGTGTGCTCGGGCAGCGAGTTGAGCACCCACAACTTGGTCAGTTGGTCGAGCACGATGATCACGGCCGACAGCGACAGCCACGGCAACGCATTGGAACGCACTGGCGCCATCAGAACCACTCCCTGTTTTCGCCTGCGCCGGCGACGTTGGTCGCGCAACGTCCGCACAGTTGCGGATGCGCGGGATCGCTGCCGACGTCGGCACGGTGATGCCAGCAACGCACGCACTTGGTCTTGGTGGTGGGCGTGGCGAGCACGGCGATGTCCTTGGCGCCATCGTCGGCAATGATCTCCACGTCGCCGCTGATGAACAGGAAGCGCAGTTCCTCGGCCAGCGGAGCCAGCCAGTTCTGGTCGGCGACGCCGCAGCGCAGGCTGATCTCAGCTTCCAGAGCAGCACCGATCTCGCCGGCGGCGCGCATCGGCTCCAGTGTCTTGCTGATCTCCTCGCGCAACACCAGAAGGCGGTCGAAATCCTCGGCCGACAGCGGCGCATCCTCCGGCAGCACGGCCAGGCCGTTGTACCAGGTGGTGAACAGCACGTTGTCCTCACGCTTGCCGGCACCGCAATTGGCCGGCAGGTGGCGCCACATCTCGTCGGCGGTGAACGACAGGATAGGCGCGATCCAGCGCACGAACGCCTCGGCGATGCGATACATCGCGCTCTGCGCCGAGCGGCGTCCGCGCGAGTCCTCCTGCATCGTGTACAGGCGGTCCTTGGTGACATCCAGGTACAGCGAGCCCAGATCGACACTGCAGAAATTCGACAGCATCTGCACGATCTCGGCGAAGTCGTAGCGCTCGTAGGCCGAAGCGATGCGGTCCTGCAGCAACGCGGCGCGATGCACGATCCAGCGGTCCAGCGCGACCATGTCCTGCAGCGGGCGCAGGTGCAACGCCGGATCGAACCCGTGGAGATTGGCCAGCAGGAAGCGCGCGGTGTTGCGCATGCGGCGGTAGACGTCGCCATTGCGCTTGAGGATGTCGTCGGAGACGGACATCTCGTTGCGGTAGTCGGTCGAGGTGATCCACAGGCGCAGCACGTCCGCGCCCATCGCATCGATGACCTTCTGCGGCGCCAACGTGTTCTGCAGCGACTTGGACATCTTCTTGCCCTGCGCATCGACGGTGAATCCGTGCGTCAGCACCTGGCGGTACGGCGCCACGCCGTCCATCGCCACGCCAGTCAGCAGCGAACTGTGGAACCAACCGCGGTGCTGGTCCGAGCCTTCCAGGTACAGGTCGGCGGGCTTGTGCAAGCCGTCCTGCGGGCGCTGGCCGAGCACGCACTCGTGGCTGACGCCGGAATCGAACCAGACGTCGAGGATGTCGGTGACCTTCTCGTAGCTGGCGGCCTCATCGCCCAGCAGCTCTTCGGCGGTCATCGCGTACCAGGCGTCAGTGCCTTCCCATTCAACCTTCTCGGCGACCTGGCGCATGATCTCAGCCGAGCGCGGATGCGGCTCGCCGGTCTCGCGATGGAAGAACAGCGCGATCGGCACGCCCCAGAAGCGCTGGCGCGAGATCGTCCAGTCCGGGCGGCCCTCGATCATGTTGTAGATGCGCGCCTCGCCCCACTCCGGGATCCAGCCGACCTTGCCGATCTCGGCGAGCGCGTCGCGACGCAAGCCGGCCTGTTCCATCGAGATGAACCACTGCGGCGTTGCGCGGAACGCAACCGGCGTCTTGTGGCGCCAGCAATGCGGATAGCTGTGGGTGAGCTTGTGCGACGCAAGCAGGTGCCCACTTGCGCGGATGACGTCGACGATCGGCTCGTTGGCCTTCCAGATGTGCAGACCGGCGAGGGTCAGGCCATCGGCGGGCGGCGTCGACGGCAGGTATACGCCACGCGCATCCACGGGGTTGATCTGCGCGGCGGTGTAGCGATCGATGAGCGCGTACTTCAACGCGACCGCATAATCTTCCTGGCCGTGGCCCGGCGCAGTGTGGACCACGCCGGTGCCGTCCTCGGCGGAGACGTGGTCACCGACCAGCACCGGCAATTCGCGCTCGGCGTAGAACGGATGCTGCAGCAACTGTCCTTCAAGGTCGTTGCCCAGTGCGCGACCGAGCACGGTCACGTCCTCCACGCCATAGCGCGCCAACGCCTTGCCGACCAGCGCCTCGGCCAGCACCAGCAGGCGGCGGCCGCCATCGGCCGCACGCGGTCCTTCGACGAGCACGTAATCGAGTTCGGGGCCGACCGACACGGCCAGGCTCGCCGGCAAGGTCCATGGCGTGGTCGTCCAGATCGGCATGGCCACGCGCACGTCGTCCCCGACGGTCACGCCGAACAGCGCGGCCAGCGCAGTCGCGCGCTTCGCGTCGTAGGCGACGTCGATGGCCCACGACTGCTTGTCGGCATATTCGATCTCGGCCTCGGCCAGCGCCGAACCGCAGTCGAAGCACCAGTGCACCGGCTTGGCGCCGCGCACCAGGTGGCCGCGTTCGACGATCTTAGCCAACGAACGCATGATGTCCGCCTCGTAGCGGAAATCCATCGTGCGGTACGGGTTCTCCCAGTCGCCAAGCACGCCCAGGCGCTTGAAGTCGCGGCGCTGCAGGTCGATCTGCTCGGCGGCGTATTCGCGGCACTTCTGCCGGAACTGCGCCGCATCGATCTTGTCGCCGACCTTGCCGTGCGCCTTCTCGACCTGGTGCTCGATCGGCAGGCCGTGGCAGTCCCAACCCGGCACGTAGGGCGCATCGAACCCAGCCAGCAGCTTGGATTTGACCACCGCGTCCTTGAGCACCTTGTTGACCGCGTGGCCGAGATGGATCGAGCCGTTGGCGTAGGGCGGACCGTCGTGCAGCACGAAGCTACGCTCGCGCTTGCCTGTTTTCTCGCGAATGCGCTGGTACAGCCCCTCGCTTTCCCAGCGTGCGAGCGTTTCCGGTTCGCGCTTGGGCAGGTCGCCGCGCATCGGGAAATCGGTCGCGGGAAGATGCAGGGTGGACTTGTACTGGTTGGAATCGTTACTGGTCACAGCGGGCGCTCACGCGATGGCTCGTTGTCGAGCCGTGTTGATGTTTCAGGAGGATGGCACGCGCCTGCTCGGCGTCGTGGTGCATCTGCGCGGTCAGCGACGGCAGATCCGAGAATTTCACTTCATCGCGCAATTTGGCGACGAACTCGACTTCGATGCGGCGGCCATACAGCTCCTCGTCGAAGTCGAACAGATGCGCTTCGAGCAACGGCTCCACGCCGGCCACGGTCGGCCGCGTGCCCAAGCTCGACACCGAAGGCCATGGATGATCGGCGACGCCGTGCACCCAGGTGGCGTAGATGCCCGACAGCGCCGGAGCTTTGCCGGCGAAGCGCAGGTTGGCGGTGGGAAATCCGAGCGTCCGACCGAGTTGCTTGCCCCGAACGACATGCCCGTCGATCGCGTACGGCCGACCGAGGAAACGCGCGGCGGTCGTGAAATCGCCCGACACCAGCGCTTCGCGGATTCGGGTACTCGACACGCGCTCGCCTTCCAGCACCACCGGCTCGATCTCGCCGGCCACGAAGCCGTGCATATCGCCCATGCGCTGAAGCAGTGCGATGTCGCCCGCTCGCCCCTTGCCGAAGCGGAACTCCGGGCCCACCCAGACTTCGCTCGCGGACAGGCGGCCGACCAGCACCGTGGCGACGAACTGCTCTGCGGTCAGGCTGCTCAGACGCCGATCGAAGCGCAGCAGGCCGACCTGCTCGGCGCCAAGCGAGAACAACTGCTCGGCCTTGGCATGCGGCAGCAGCAGGCGCGGCGGCGGCGCCGCCTGGGCGAAGAACTCGCGCGGCAGTGGCTCGAAACTCAGCACTACCGCCGGCAAACCGATCGTGCGTGCACGCGCGACCGTGTGGCGCACCAACGCCTGATGCCCGAGATGCAGGCCGTCGAAAGCGCCGATGCAGACCACACTGCCGTGCGGGCACCGGGGCCCGCCCTCGACGTCACGAAAAAGCCTGCTCATTGCTCTGAAGTATAGCCGCGATGCCGATTCATAAAGGGATCAAGGGGATACGTCACCGGATCAAAGACGTCACCGGACGGCTCAATGCTCGCGCAGATCGCGGGGACGGAATCCCATCGCCAACAACGCCAGCAGGTAGACCGCGCCGCCGCCGCCCACGAGCGCCGCCAGGTAACCGATGCGCTCCCACTTCCCGATGACGGTGAAATCCGGCGTCCAGTACAGCGCGGCCAGCAGCGCAAAGGCCATCGCCGCGCAGGCCGTGCCCAGGCGCAGCAGGTAGCGCGCCCAACCAGGCTGCCGGTCGTAGACGCCGGCCTTGCGCAGCCAGTGCCACAGCATTGCCAGGTTGATGTAACTGGCGGCGGCACTGGCCAGCCCGAGCGCCACATGCAGCCCCGGGGTCTGCGCGAGAGCCCCCATCACGCCCTCGCTGCGCGCCTGCGGTGTCGTCCACAGGAAGTACAGCACCGTCAGGAACAGGCCGTTGAGAACCATGTTGGCGATCAGCGACGCCACGCCCGCACGCACCGGAGTGCGCGTGTCCTGGCGGGCGTAGAACGCCGGCAGCACGATCTTGACCAACGCGAAGGCCGGCAGGCCGAAACTCAGGCCGAACACCGACATCGCCGCCATGCGCGTGTCGAAAGCAGTGAACTTGCCATGCTGGAACAGCGTGGCCACCAGCGGTTGCGAAAGCAGCATCAGGCCAATCATGGCCGGCACGGCGATCAGCAAGGTAGTGCGCAACCCCCAGTCCAGCGCCTTGGAAAAACCGGCGTGATCGGTATTGACGTGATGGCGCGACAGCGTCGGCAGGATCACCGTGCCCAGCGCGATGCCGAACACGCCCAGCGGCAATTCCAGGAAGCGGTCGGCCTGCGACAGCCAGGTCTGCGAGCCGGTGTAGAGCAGCGCCGCGATCACGGTATCCAGCAACAGGTTGATCTGCGCGACCGACGAGCCGAACAGCGTCGGCACCATCAGCTTGACGACCTTGCGCACGTCGGGATGGCGCCAGCCCCACCTGGGCACCGCCAGCAGATCGAGCTTGGCCAGCGCCGGCAACTGGAACAGCAACTGCGCGATGCCACCGAACAGCACTGCCCAGCCCAGCGCCAGGATCGGCACCTCCAGCTTCGGCGCCAGCCACAGCGCGCCGGCGATCATGCTCAGGTTGAGGATGACCGGCGTGAAGGCCGGCAACCCGAAGCGGTGGAAGCTGTTGAGTGCCCCGCCGGACAGCGCGGTCAGCGAAACGAACAGGATGAACGGGAACGTCAGCCGCAGCAGTTCGACGGTCAGGTCGAACTTGGCCGGATCATGGTGCGCGCCGAGGTTGAACAACTGGGCGATCTGCGGGGTGAAGATCAGTCCCAGCGCCGTCAGCACCAGCAGGACGCCGCCCAACGTGCCCGATACCCGCGACACCAGCTCCTTCAGGTCCGAGTGCGTACGGGTCTCCTTGATCTCCGTGAAGACCGGCACGAACGCCGTGGAAAACGACCCCTCTGCGAACAATCGGCGCATGAAGTTTGGAATGCGGAACGCCACCCAGAAGGCATCGGTGCCGGCATTGGCGCCAAAGGCCTGGTTGATGGCGATATCCCGGATCAGGCCCAGGACGCGCGACACCATGGTCATGCTGCTGAACGACAGCAGCCCCCTGATCATCCTCGGTGCGGTCACGCCCGAACCCCCGGGTAACAACGGTTGACGCAACCCACTGAATCACCCATACTTTCCGGTCTGATTTTCCGCAATCCCATCATTCTCTTACCAGTTTCCAGGAATTTGCCGTGGCAAACATCAAGTCCGCCAAAAAGCGCGCCAAGCAGACCGTCGTCCGCAATGCCCGCAACGCCAGCCAGCGTTCGATGCTGCGTACCGCTGTGAAGAAAGTGCTCAAGGCCCTGGGCGAGAACGACGCCGCCGGTGCCCAGGCCGCGTTCGCAGTCGCTCAGCCGATCCTCGATCGCTTCCGCTCGCGTGGTCTCATCCACAAGAACAAGGCCGCTCGCCACAAGAGCCGCCTGACCGCCCGCATCAAGGCCCTCGCGGCCTGATGCCACGCCGGCGGCGCGCCACAAGGCGCGTCGCGCGGTAGCGGCAAACAAAAACCCGGCGAATGCCGGGTTTTTTGTTGCGCTCGCGCAACCGTCAGGGCGCATGATCGCCCGCCGCTTGAGCAGCCTCGAGCGCGGCTTCGCGCTGACGGTCGAAGAACGCCATCACGTCGAGCATGATCGGCCAGGTGCCTTCGCGGCCGATCGCCGACACCAGGTACCAGCGATCCTTCCAGCCCAGTTCGTCGATGACGGCCTTGGCCGCGGCCTGCTGTTCCTCTTCCAGCAGCAGGTCGACCTTGTTCAGCACCAACCAGCGCGGCTTGTCCAGCAGCTCCGGATCGTGCTTTTCCAGCTCGCGCTCGATCGCGCGCACCTGGTCAGCCGGGCTGACGCCTTCCACCCCGCCTTCCATCGGCGCGATGTCCACCAGGTGCAGCAACAGGCGCGTGCGCTGGAGATGCTTGAGGAACTGCGTGCCCAGACCCGCGCCCTCAGCCGCGCCTTCGATCAGGCCGGGAATGTCGGCAATGACGAAGCTGCGGTGCTGCTCGACACTGACCACGCCCAGGTTCGGGTACAGCGTGGTGAACGGATAGTCGGCCACCTTCGGCGTGGCTGCGGACACAGCACGGATCAGCGTGCTCTTGCCGGCGTTGGGGAAACCGAGCAGGCCGACGTCGGCCAGCAGCTTCAGCTCCATCCTGAGCTCGCGCTCCTCACCGGGCAGGCCCGGCAGCGCCTTGCGCGGCGAACGGTTGATCGAGCTCTTGAAATGCATGTTGCCGAGGCCGCCCTTGCCGCCCTTGGCGACCAGCAGGCGATCACCATGGCGGGTCAGGTCGCCGATCACCTCGTCGGTCTCGACGTTGGTGACCACGGTGCCGACCGGAACGGTGATGACCAGGTCGTCGCCGCCCTTGCCATACATCTGCCGGCCCATGCCATTCTCGCCACGCTTGGCGCGGAACTGCTTCTGGTGGCGGAAGTCGACCAGCGTGTTGAGGTTTTCGTCAGCGACCACCCAGACGCTGCCACCGTCGCCGCCATCGCCACCGTCGGGGCCACCCAGCGGAATGAATTTCTCGCGGCGAAAACCGACGCAGCCGTTGCCGCCGTTGCCTGCGATGACTTGGATTTCGGCTTCGTCGACGAGTTTCATGGGGCTCAGTAGGGAAAAGCGCAGCTGGGGGAAGCTGAGCGGAGCGAGCTTATCGCTTTGCCGTCTTCGCCGCGAAGGCGAGAGGTCGCGACCCCGCTCGCAGGGAGGCCGCACGATGCCCAGCTGACGCCGGGCTTGAAATAAAGCAGAACCACAAACGAAAAGCCCCGCCGAAGCGGGGCCCCTCGCTAATCAGAACCGCGCTGCCGAGTGTCGCGAGTTACTCGGCGACGACGCTGACGGTGCGACGCTTCTTCGGGCCCTTGGTCGAGAACTCGACCTTGCCGTTGACCAGCGCGAAAAGCGTGTGGTCTCGGCCGAGACCGACGCCGGAGCCCGGGTGGAACTGGGTGCCGCGCTGACGGACGATGATGTTGCCGGCCTCGATGGCCTGGCCGCCGTACATCTTCACGCCGAGGTACTTCGGGTTGGAGTCGCGGCCGTTACGGGTGGAACCTACGCCCTTTTTGTGTGCCATGGCTGCTCTCTCCTAATTACCCGGCGATGCCGGTGATTTCGATTTCGGTGTAATGCTGGCGGTGGCCCATCTGCTTGCGATGGTGCTTGCGGCGGCGGAACTTCACGATGCGCACCTTGTCGGCGCGGCCGTGGCCGACGATCTTGGCGGATACGGTGGCACCCTTGAGGGCATCGCCGATCTTCACGCCATCGCTGCCGCCCAGCATCAGAACGTTGTCGAGCTTGATCTCACTGCCGACTTCGGCATCGAGCAACTCGACGCGCAGGGTTTCGCCCTGCATTACGCGGTACTGCTTACCGCCGGTGACTACAACTGCGTACATGACCAGATTCCTCTGTAGTTATTTTGGTCGCCTGCCGCGCCATCGAGGGCGGACAGAAGCGGAATTGTAGGGCTTTCAGCGGGTTACGGCAACCATCCCCACCCGCCGAAATGCCATCGGCTTAACGTCCTGGGTGGTCTACTGGTCCGGGCAGCCCAGTCGGCTGCCCGGAATCAAGCTGAACGGGGGGCTTCCCCATGAAAACGCATCTTTGGGAACAGATCGAACGCCACCTGCACCTGCATCCGCCGCCGGCCCCGCAACCCACCGACGAGGCACCCCAGGAACAGGTCCTGGGCAGCCGTTACCGGGCCTGGATGAGCGAACTCAGTAACGACCTGGCCAATATCGACCGCTCCTACAAGGACGACCTGCCCTGGTCCGAGCGCTGAATTGGCCTGAGGCGGGCCGCACGCCGACTTATCAGCGCTGGCGGATGACTGCCGGGTAATCGCGCATTTGCCCCCGTAGGCGGCACCCGATAGGCTCATCGGTTCGCCGTCGTACGGACGGCCGCCCTACCCCACACAGGCACCCATGGCGCTGGACTACATCCGCATCCGCGGCGCGCGGACGCATAACCTCAAGAACATCGATCTCGACCTGCCGCGCGACAAGCTGATCGTGATTACCGGCCTGTCCGGGTCGGGCAAATCATCGCTGGCCTTCGACACGATCTATGCCGAAGGTCAGCGTCGCTATGTCGAATCGCTGTCGGCCTATGCGCGGCAGTTCCTGTCGGTGATGGAAAAGCCCGATGTCGACCACATCGAAGGCCTATCGCCGGCGATTTCGATCGAGCAGAAATCGACCTCGCACAACCCGCGCTCGACGGTCGGCACGATCACCGAGATCTACGACTACCTGCGCCTGCTCTATGCGCGCGTCGGCACGCCACGTTGCCCGGACCACGGCTATCCGCTGGAGGCGCAGACCGTCAGCCAGATGGTCGACCAGGTCATCGCCCTGGGCGCCACCGAGGAAGGCCGCGAGCAGCGCTACATGCTGCTGGCGCCGGTGATCCGCGAGCGCAAGGGCGAGCACGCGCAAGTGTTCGAGCAATTGCGTGCGCAGGGCTACGTGCGCGTGCGCGTGGACGGCGAACTGCACGAAATCGACGCGGTCCCGCCGTTGGCGCTGCGCCAGAAGCACACGATCGAGGCCGTGATCGACCGCTTCAAGCCGCGCGAGGACATCAAGCAGCGCCTGGCCGAATCGTTCGAGACCGCGCTGAAGCTGGGCGACGGCATGGCCCAGGTCATGTCGCTGGACAACGCCGAAGCGCCGCCACTGCTGTTCTCCTCCAAGTACAGCTGCCCGGTCTGCGATTACTCGCTGCCCGAACTGGAGCCGAGACTGTTCTCGTTCAACTCGCCGATGGGTGCCTGCCCGACCTGCGACGGCCTGGGCGTGGCGCAGTTCTTCGACCCGTCGCGAGTGGTCGTGCACCCGGAGCTGTCGCTGTCGGCCGGCGCTGTGCGCGGCTGGGACCGCCGCAACGCCTACTACTTCCAGCTGATCCAGTCGCTGGCAAAGCACTACAAGTTCGACGCCGATGCGCCGTGGCAGTCGCTGGCCGCCAAGGTGCGCGACGCAGTGCTGTTCGGCAGCGGAGAGGAACTGATCCCGTTCACCTACCTCACCGAAAGTGGCGGCCGCAGCCAGCGCAAGCACCGCTTCGAGGGCATCGTGCCCAACCTGGAGCGCCGCTACAAAGAAACCGAATCGGCAGCGGTGCGCGAGGAGCTGGCCAAGTACATCAGCGAGCGTGCCTGCACCGACTGCGGAGGTGCACGCCTCAACCGCGCCGCGCGCAACGTCTTCGTCGCCGAGAAGCAACTGCCGCAGATCGTGGTGCTTCCGGTCGACGAGGCACTCGCCTTCTTCAAGGGCCTCAATCTTCCTGGCTGGCGCGGCGAGATCGCCACCAAGATCGTCAAGGAGATCACCGACCGCCTGCGTTTTCTGGTCGATGTCGGCCTCGATTACCTCACCTTGGAGCGCAAGGCCGACTCGCTGTCCGGCGGCGAGGCACAGCGCATCCGCCTGGCCTCGCAGATCGGCGCCGGCCTGGTCGGTGTGATGTACGTGCTCGATGAGCCTTCGATCGGCCTGCACCAGCGCGATAACGAACGCCTGCTCGGCACGCTCACCCGCCTACGCGACTTGGGCAACACCGTCATCGTCGTCGAGCACGACGAGGACGCCATCCGCCTGGCCGACTACATCGTCGACATCGGCCCGGGTGCCGGCGTCCACGGCGGCGAAGTGATTGCGCACGGCCAACTCAGCGACGTGCTGAAGGCGCCGCGTTCGCTCACAGGCCAGTATCTGAGCGGCAAGAAGCGCATCGAGATTCCGGCCAAGCGCCACAAGCCAGATCCGAAGACCACCTTCCATCTGCAGGGCGCGACCGGCAACAACCTCAAGGATGTCGACCTGGCGGTTCCGAGCGGCTTGTTCACCTGCGTCACCGGCGTGTCCGGCTCCGGCAAATCGACGCTGATCAACGACACGCTGTATGCGATTGCGGCCAACGAGCTCAACGGCGCCTCGCACACCGCGGCGCCTTTCCGCGCCTACGAGAACATCGAGCTGTGGGACAAGGTGGTCGACATCGACCAGTCGCCGATTGGCCGCACGCCGCGCAGCAATCCGGCGACCTACACCGGCTTGTTCACGCCGCTGCGCGAGCTGTTCGCGCAGGTGCCGGAATCCCGCGCACGCGGCTATTCGCCGGGCCGTTTCAGCTTCAACGTGCGTGGCGGCCGCTGCGAAGCCTGCCAGGGCGACGG
>DATDBD010000090.1:0-5817 GCA_036525015.1 Lysobacter sp. | reverse complement strand
CTGGTTGCGGGAGGCGTTCATGGTGGTGTCCTGGCGTTGGTGTGAACTGGTGTGTTGGTAAAGTACAACACCATATCGATTCCGCCATGGGCCATAAGTCACCCCACCTAAGACCTAGTTCTGCAAGGGGTTGGCGCACGCGGGAACACCCATAGAGATGGCCCGCAGGGGCGATCGGTTGCCATGACTGACGGCAGGGGGGACAGACCGGACGCCCGGGGAATGCCGACGGCTCCGCGGGAAAACTCCGACACTCGTCCGGGCCGGAGCCCGATGCCCTGTTTCCGGACCCGGCCGCCATGCTTCCCACCCCCATGTGGCGGGCGCCGGCCCGCCGCGTTCCGCCGGACAGCAGGAAGCCGTCATGAAGTACCGGGTCGAATTACGCGAACGCGACTACCTGGGGCCGTTGATCGACTGCTCCCTGAGCGACGCCCATTACCCCTCGATCGTGCAGGCCGTCCATGCCGCCAATGACGTGGCGTTCGAGTGGATGTGCCGCTCCGGCAGCACGGTGGCGATCCAGGTCCTGCACGACCCAAGAGAGTTCTGGTTCGCCACCTGCTGCCCGAACGACCCTCGCTGGCGCGGCCACCGCGCGATTGCGGGACCGCAGAACCTACCCATAGGCGACGATCCATCGGCGACGATCCTTGAGCTCGCGGAGCCGGCCGCGAGTCGCTGCACGTCAAAGGATCGGCGCGAGTCCCGCGCCAAAGGCGGTGAAGATGCGCGTGGTCAGGCCCTTGAGGCCGAGCGCAACCTCGGGGAAGTCGCCCACCGGGCGATAGCAGGCGCGAAAACCGGGATCGCTGGGCAGCAGCGGCGCCGGACAGGCCGGACCCGGGACGAATTCGTAACTGGTGGCATAGCGCACCGGCCACAGGTCGAACACCGGCATCGCCTCGAACATCTTGCCGACCGAGTAATCCAGGCCCGATAACACGGGTGGCTTGTCGCGCCGCGCGATCACCCATGAATTCGGCGGTGAGATGTCGTGGCGGATGCTCGCGGCCAGCGCCCGGGCGAAGGTCGCATCTTCGATCACCACCGCACTCTCGGTGTTGTAGTGGTCGCCGCGCGGATCGAAATTGTGGGTCCCGACCACGCCGATGCGCTCGTCGATCACCAGCGACTTGGCGTGCATGCCGATACGCACACCGGCGCGCTTGAGCGGCACCGGCCAGTTGGCCTTGGACGAGCCGGTGCGCAGGACCGTGCCTTCGCGCGAAAGCGCACGTCGGTAGTGCTCGCGCCCGATCACGCTGCGGCGGTCGTACTGATCGCGAAGTTCGCGATGCCGGTTCGGCGGCACCGGTTCGTCCTGCGGCATGTCGGCGGACACCTGAGCTGTCGGCTCGGCCGGCAGTTCGATCTCCGGCACGGGCGCGCCGGTGGTTGCGATGTCGATCGGCGCGTCCGCCGGAAATGGCTTGTACTCGAAGATATTGAAGCCGAACTCGCGCAGGTAGCGACGCTTGTACTTATAGGACAGCGCGTAGGCGATGAAGGCATCGGTCGCGGCCAGGCTGTTGGTCGAGACGATCACGGTGGGCCGGTTCGGGCGCTGGCGCAGGTGCCGGAACATGTCCTGCGCCGCCTTGGACAGCACCAGGTACGGCGTCTGCAGCAGCACTTCGCTTTGCGCCGATTCGATCAGCCCGCGCAGCGAATCGGAGGCCACCGCCGCGTTGCGCGCCGTGGCGCGATGCTTTTCCGGGGTGTCGGAGATGTATCGCACCTCGCCAACCGGCAATGCCTGGGAGGCCAGCCGGCCGCTGACGAGGTCGGCATCGTCGGCGTCGCGGCGCATCGCCTCGGCCCGCTGCGGCCGCTCGAACACGACCTGCGGCAGCGGTGGCACACCGCTTTTGAGCAGCAGGCCGCCCACGTCGTCCAGGTGTTCGGCCGGCACGCTGCGGCGATCCTCCCAGAACAAGCCGAAATCGGTCGCCATCTCACGCGCCACCGGACCGGCGACAAGCAGGTCGCGATCGCGGAAGTTGTACTGGTCGTCCCAGTCGTAATAGTCGTCCTGGTAATTGCGTCCGCCGGTGATGCCGACCGCTCCGTCCACCAGCAGCAATTTGGTATGCATGCGCTGGTTGAGCTTGCTCCAGCAGCACACCACGGCCCACGCGTATTGCGGATAGTTGATCCGCGCACGCCCCAGCACCGGGCTGTAAAGGCGGACCTCGAAGTTGGCGTGGGCGGCCGACAGCCCGGCCAGCGTGTCGATACGGCGCAGCGCGGACAACTGATCGATCAGCAGGCGCACGCGCACGCCCCGGCGGGCCGCCTTCAACAGTTCATCGAGCACCAACCGGCCGGCATCGTCCTCGTCGAAGATGTAGGTCTGCAGGTCGATGGTGGTGGTCGCGCTGCGGATCAGGTTCAGCCGCGCCAGCAACGCGTCCGGGCCGCGATCGAGGATCAGCGCGTAGTGGTGCGGCGCCTGCGGCGTCGACTCGGCGAAGGCGCGCGCGGCGAGATCGCGCAGCGGCGAAGGCTTGGCACAGGCGTCGGGCTCCGCGCAGTCGATCTGCTGCGAGCGAGCCTGCATCACTATCCCGCTGGCACGATCGCGCTGCGCCGTCGACAACGACGCGCAGGCCGACAACGCGATCAGCACCAGCGCGGCCAGTCCGGCGCGCGCCGCCAGGGCAAACCGGGTGCTCACTGCCCCTCCGGCCTCAGCCGCACACGCATCGTGAAGCGCACGCGGTCGGTCAGCGCAAACTGCCAGCCGTCGAGGTTGTAGTCGTTGCGACGGACGCTACCGTAGGCAATGACGTCGCAGTCCCATCCGGGCCGGGCGCACTGCGCCGGCTCCACGTTGAAGGACTCGGCGCGGCTGACGCCGTGCATGGTCAGGCGGCCGCGCAGTCGTCCGCCCTGGGTGGCCAGCGCGGCGTCATGCGGTTCGGATACGAACTCCACGGTCGGGAAACGGGTCGCATCGAAGAAGCGTTCTCCGCGCGCCATGCTGGTGTAGCGCTCGGAATCGCCCACCACCAGCGAATCGACCACCAGCACGATGCGCACCTGGTGGCGCCCGTCGGGCAGCACGCGCACCTCGCCGTCGTAGCGGGGGAACTCGCCCAGCACGCGCTGTCCCCAGCGCGTGCGCATTTCAAAGTTGAATCGGGTATGCGCAGGATCGAAGCCGGACACCGACGCCTGCGCGAGGCTGGCTCCGGCCAGCACCCACAGCATCAACAGCCCAGCCAGTCGCAGGCACGGCCTCACGGCCACCAGAAGGCGCTGAGCTGGGCCACGCCCGGCTCCAGGCTGGAACCTGGGGGCACCGACAGCACCGCGATCCCGCCCGGCGGCATGCCGCGGTAGTCGCCGGACTGGCCGCTGTGCAGCAGCGCCGCCAGCCTTTCGATGCCCGGGTTGTGCCCGACCAGCATCAGCCGTTCGACTTCCGGATGCGTATCGGCCAGCGCGATCAGCGTGCCCGGGGTGGCGTCGTAGATGGCCGGCTCGATGCGCTGGTCGACGTAGCCGATCGTTCCCAGCACGGCCTCCAACGTCTCGCGCGTGCGCCGCGACGGCGAGCACAGCACGCAATCGGGGACCATCTTGTTGGCGGCGAGCCAGCGGCCGGCGGCTTCCGCCTCGGCCAGCCCCTCCGCCGACAGCGCGCGGTCGAGATCGGCCTGGCCATTGCTGGCAGGCTCGGCGTGGGCATGGCGCAGCAGGATCAGTTCACGCATTCGCGTCGAAACCTCGTCGTCGGGGCGCCATTTTATCGACTGCCGGGATGGGCGGGTGAGTTTGCCTCAGGCCTTCCTCAGCCACTTCAACAGCGGCTGCCAGTCGTCCTGGTGCTCGCGCACCTGAGCGGAGTGGTAATCGAACATACTTTTGCCGAGCGCGGTCAGCATCACGTAGGCCTGGCTGTCGCGCAACTGCGAGACCACCGGATAGGGCCAGGCCTTGAGCAGCTCGATCGCCTGCTGCGAGGCATTGGTCCACGGCTTGAGCCTGTTGCCGACCAGCCCGATGCGAAGCTCGCCCTTGCGAACCCGCGGATACCGCGCCAGCGTGTCGAGGAATGGCACGGTCGCCTCGATGTCGAGCACGGACGGCTGCACCGGCACGACCACGGCGTCGGCGATCTCGAGAAAGTGCTCCAGGTCGCTGGCCATCGCGCCGGCCGGTGCATCGATCACCAGGCGCTGGGTGTCGTCGGGCAATCCCTTGAGCCACGCCTTCCGGCGCGTGCCGTCCAGCGGCAGCACGGCGGTCTCCAGGCCGGCGCGGCGGTGCGCCCAGCGCGTCGAGGAACCTTGCGGGTCGGCATCGACGAGGGCGGTGTTCAACCCGTCCACGGCTGACTGCGCGGCGAGATGGGTCGCGATCGTGGTCTTTCCCACGCCCCCTTTGGAACTGGCCACAAGCACGGTCTTCATGCGCGCTCCTTCCAGACGGAAACCGCAGCCTACACCCCGGCCCCTGCATGCGGCCACCACGGCCGCACGGAGCGGACGGCTGCGGGCGATCACCCCGCCGGGAGGCTGGCCCACAGCGGCAGCGTCGGCAGCGTCGGCAGCGTCGGCAGGGGCAGCAGGGGCAGCAGGGGGAGCAGGGGGAGCAGGAGGCATAGCCGGCCATCGCTGCCACCAGCCGCGGCGCAAGCCTGTGCGAGATCGCCAGCGCGCCGGCGGTGACCATCGGCGGCTTGGCCGATTCCAGCACGTCACGCGCGCGGTGGCGTCGCGCAACTGGCTTCCCGGTGTCGCCGTTATGATCGCCGCACACGGAAGACGACATGCCCATGAGCGAATTGCAGGACCTGACCGCGCTGATCCGCGCGAACACCCCACTGATCGTCATCGAGACCCGCGATGAATCGCGTGTGGTCGAGTTGTTCCGCCAGGCGCTGATGCAGGTCTGGCGTGCGCTGTACCGCTGGTCGATCACCGAAGGCCTGCGCCGCGTCGACCTCGACCGCGAGGACCCGCCGGAAGTCGCGCCGGATGCCTCCACCACGTTGCACGCGATCCGCGATGCCGACCAGCGCGGCATCTACCTGCTGCTCGATTTCCATCCCTACCTGGGCTATGCCAGCACGCAACGCCTGCTGCGCGAGATCGTCCAGCGCCGCGACTGCCAGCCGCACGTGCTGGTGCTGGTCGGGCACAAGGTCGAGCTTCCGCCCGAACTCGACGCACTGGCCGTGCGCTACATGCCGAGGCTCCCCGACGCCAACGCGCTGCTCAAGCTGGTGCGCGAGGAGGCCGAGAACTACGCGCGCGAGAACGGCGGACGCCGCGTCGAGGTCGATGGCGAAGCGGTGCAGCAGATCGTGCGCAACCTGCGCGGACTGGATCCGATCGACGCGCGCCGTATCGCGCGGCGCCTGATCTTCGACGACGGCGCGCTGCGCGCCAGCGACCTGCCGCAGTTGGCCAAGCTCAAGTTCGAACTGCTCAACCGCAGCGGCCACCTGCACTACGAATACGACAGCGCGCGCCTGGACGACGTCGCCGGCGCGCGCCGATTCAAGCGCTGGATCGAGCAGCGCCGCGACGTGTTCGTCAGCGGCGAGGCGCCGGCCGGCCTCGACCCGCCCAAGGGCGTGCTGCTGCTCGGCGTGCAGGGTTGCGGCAAGTCGATGCTGGCCAAGGCGGTCGCCGCCGGCTTCGGCGTCCCGCTGGTGCGGCTGGACTTCGGCACGCTGTACGACAAGTTCCATGGCGAGACGGAGAAGAACCTGCGCGCGGCGCTGCAATCGGCCGAGCAGCTGGAGCCCTGCGTGCTGTGGATCGACGAAGTCGAGAAAGGCCTGGCGGGCGACGGCGGCGA
>DATDBD010000089.1:0-3322 GCA_036525015.1 Lysobacter sp. | reverse complement strand
CGTCGGGCACGTGCTGCGCATCGTCTACCTGCTGGCAGCGGCGATGGGGTTCGCATTCTTCACCTACACCCACATCAGCGCGCACTCGGTCGTCATCAACCTGTTCCTGGTGTTCTTCCTGGCCGGCGCGGGCGTGGTGATGCTGGCGCGGCGGCGCGAGTGGCAGCGCAAGCACCTGGACTACCGTGCGCTGGCCGAAGGCCTGCGCGTGCAGTCGTACTGGCGTCGCGCCGGCATCGTCGATCTCAACTCGCCTGCGTTTGCCCACGACAACTTCCTGCAGAAACAGGACGTAGAACTGGGCTGGATCCGCAACGTGATGCGCGGCGCCAGTCTGGATGGCCTGCGCATGCCGGCCCAGGCCGGGCCTTCCCAGGTCGAGGCGGTGATCCGCGACTGGATCGGCACACCCGACAGCGGCGGCCAGTTGCGATACTTCTCGACCACGTCCGCGCGCCGCGCGCGGCAGCACCATCGGGCGCAAATGCTGGGGCTGGCCTGCCTGTGGGCGGGCATCGCCATCAGCGTGCTGCTGGCGATCTTCGCGCGTCGACTCGGAACGCACGAGCAGCACGTGCTGGTCTCGACGATGGGCATCCTGTCGGTCGCGGCGGCCGTGCACGAGGCCTACGCCTACAAGAAGGCCGACAAGGAACTGATCAAGCAGTACCGCTTCATGCAGCGCATCTTCGGCGCAGCGCGGCGGCGCCTGACCGGCTGCAACGACCTCGCCGAAAAGCGCCAAGTGCTGCGCACGCTCGGCGAAGCCGCGCTGAACGAGCATGCCGAGTGGACGCTCATGCATCGCGAGCGGCGCCTGGAGCATTCGCGACTCTGACCCGTCCCGCCGCGGGGCATCACCCGGAGCATCACCCGCCGACCCGCCTCCACGGCTGTCCGTCGGCTTCCCCTAAAGGCCGTTTGATTCCTCGCCATCGGGGGCCCTGCATGCGATTTCGCGCATTCCTCAGCTACAGCCATGCCGACAGCGCCTGGGCGCGCTGGCTGTTGCGCCGCCTGGAAACCTATCGGGTGCCATCGCGGCTGGTCGGCACGCAGGGCGCCAATGGGGTCATCGAGCGGCGTCTGGGCACGTTCTTCCGCGACCGCGAGGAACTGCCCACGGCCGGCGACCTAGGCGCGACGATCCGCGCATCCCTGACCGATTCCGACACACTCATCGTGATCTGCTCGCCGGCGGCTGCACAGTCGCGCTGGGTCAATGCCGAAGTCGAGGCATTCCAGAACTCAGGTCGCGGTGATCGGGTGTTGTGCTTCGTGGTGGGGGGCGTGCCGGGCAGCGCCGATCCCGCGCTGCAATGCTTCCCGCCGGCATTGCTGGAGGCCGATGCCCAGGGCACCTTGCGAGAGCCGCTGGCCGCCGACGCGCGCCGCGACGGCGACGGCCGCGAACGCGCCTTCCTCAAGCTGGTCGCCGGCTTGCTCGGCGTCGGCTACGACCGCCTTGCCCAGCGCGAAGCGCAGCGCCGCCAACGCAAGTGGGCGGCGGTGGCCGCGACCTCGCTGCTGGGCATGGCCATCGCCATCGGGCTGGCGGTGACCGCCTGGGTCGCCCGCAACGATGCACAGCGCCGGCAGGCGCAGGCCGAGGACATCCTCGGCTTCATGCTCGGCGACCTGCGCAAAAAGTTGACGACGGTCGGCCGGCTCGACCTGATGGGCGCGGTCGACGACAAAGCCACGACCTACTTCGCCACGCTCGACCCGCGCGACCTCAGCGATCGCGCGCTGGAGGAACAGGCACGCTCGTTGACCGGTATCGGCGAGGTGCGTCTCAATGAAGGCAAGCACGACGCCGCGATGGTGGCATTCCGCGAAGCGCACGCGCGCAGCACCGCACTGCACCAGCGCGCTCCGGACAACGGCCAGCGCCTGTTCGACCTGGCCCAGGCCGAATACTGGATCGGGTTTGTCGCGCTGGAGCAGGGGCGCTACGACGAATCGGGTGTCTGGTTCCGAAAGTATCGGGACAGCGGCATCCGGCTGGCGGCGATGGATCGAAACAACTTCGACTGGCAACGCGAAGTCGCCTACGGCCACCAGACCCTGGCGGTGCTCGACGAGCGGCGCGGACGCTACGCGGAAGCCGAGCGCGCCGTGCGCGAAGAGCTGGCGCTGTATCAGGAGTGGACGCCGCAGCGCCCGCATGACACGGCACTACGCTTCGAGGCCGCCAACGTTGTGTCGTGGCTGGGCACTCTATCGGCCCGCCAGGGCAAGTTGGCGGACGCGGAAGCGTTCTTCACCGAGCAACTCGCCGGCATGGAGCTCAATGTCGCGGCGGAACCAGCGAACGCCAAGTGGCAGGATCTGCGCATCAACGCCTTGTATTTGCTCGTGGAGGCACAGGCCCAGCGCGGCCGACGCAGCGAGGCTCTCGCCAACGTCCTGGCGGCGACCACGTCCGCGGACGCCCTAGCCAAGCAGGATCCGGCCAACAACCTTTGGCAGACGCCACCTGCGATCTGTCGCTGGTGGCGCGCCCAGTTGATTGCGCCCACGGACAGTGCGAAGGCCGTCCAACTTGCGGACGAGGCCGCCGCCATCCTGACCAGGGCACGGGCAGCCGAGCCCGAGAACGAGCGCGTACTGCGCTGGCTGGTCATGGCGCGCAATCTGCAGGCCCAACTCGCACTGGCGCAGGGTGACAGCCGCCGGGCGCGAATGCATGCCGCCGAAGCGTTGGCCCTGTTGGAACCGGCGTGGAAGAACGGTCCGAACGAAGTGCTGCGCCTGGTGCTGGCGAACAACCGGATCCTGGCCGGAGAGGGCGCGCAGGCGGCCGGAGACGACACGGCGGCACGGGCGGATTGGCAACGGGCCGAACAACTGCTGACGACGGACCCACGCGACGCATTGCCATTCGAACGGCTCGATCCGCTGGTGCGGACCTTGCTGCACCTCGACCGCGCCGCCGAGGCGGCGCCGCACCAGCAACGCCTCGTCGACGCGGGCTACGTCCCGCTGCGGCCATTCCCGGAGGCCGACCGGATCGCCGCACAAAGGCCCACGTCCCCCAGCCCTTGAGTCCGTCGGGCTTTGCGCCCACGTCCCGGCCGAGCGGCCATTCCCCCGAAGAGGAGTCACGACCATGCCCAACACCCCGAACATCAATCTCGACATCCGCCTCGCCGGCTCCAGCGACCCCGGCTGGCACAATGTCGCCGCCTCCAACGGCCAGACCTACGGCTACTGCTACACCGGTGGCGACGATGGCGTCGGCGGTCTGGAACAGACCACGGGCCAGGGCCGCGATACGGCACCGCTGCAGCTGATCGCCGACCAGCGTTACCAGATCAGC
>DATDBD010000088.1:0-17757 GCA_036525015.1 Lysobacter sp. | reverse complement strand
ATCAACGGCGCCCGCTTCCTGGGCCATGACGACACCTATGGCACGCTGGAGCCCGGCAAGGCCGCCGACCTGGTCCTGCTGGACGCCGACCCGTTGCTCGATATCGCCGCCACGCGCCGCATCGACATGGTGGTGCTCAAGGGGCAGCCATTCGGCCGTGCACAACTTGATGCGATGCTGGCCGACGTGGCGGCGCGTGTCGCTGCGCAGCAGGCGGCGTCGAAGCAGCCGTAACGCGGCGCGCACACGAGCCTCGCGTGCTGGAGTCCATCTCCGCCTACTTGAACCTTCCTCCGCGTGCCTGAGCCTTCTCCCGCCGGTGGGAGAGGGGTTGCGAATGAGGGCGCTCTTCGGCCAGCGTCATCCGCTTCGTCGAGCCACCTGCCTGCCCTTACCCAGCGCTCTCCCGCAAGCGGGAGAGGGGCCCAGTGCGGGTCGACAGCGCTTCCCCCTGATCCCGGACGCGTCATACTTCGGGCCATGAACCGCACCAACATCGACATCGCCCTGCTCGCCCCCCAGCCGCTGGACCACGCCACTTCGTTGCCGGCGCGGTACTACGTCGACCCCGCCACGGTCGCGCTCGACCGCCGCGCCATCTTCGATCGCGGCTGGCAGATCGTCGCCCATGTCTGCCAACTGCAGAATCCCGGCGACCACGTCGTCGGCGATTTTTCCGGCCTGCCGGTGATCGCGGTACGCGGCGCCGACGGTGAAATCCGTGTGTTCCATAACGTCTGTCGCCATCGTGCCGGCCCGCTGGCCAGCTGCGATGGCCTGGCCGCCAAGTCGCTGCGCTGCCGCTACCACGGCTGGACCTACACGCTCGAAGGCACGCTGCGCTCGGCGCCGGAAATGGGCACCGCTCCGGATTTCAACGTCGGCGACGTCAAACTTCCGCAACTGGCCGTGCGCGTGTGGCAGGGACTGGTGTTCGCCGCCGTCGACGAAGCCAACGCGATCGACTTCGACGCCTTCGTCTCGGGCATCGACGAGCGCCTGGGCGCCAATCGCCATCTCGAACGCTACGGCCACCATCGGCGCGTGGGTTACGACATCAACTGCAACTGGAAGATCTACGTCGACAACTACCTCGAGGGCTACCACGTCCCGCACGTGCACCCGGGGTTGAATCGCCTGCTCGATTATCGCAACTACGTCACCGAGACCCACGACTGGTACTCGCTGCAGTGGAGCCCACTGGTGAGTGCCGATGGAAGCGGGGGCGACAACCTCTACGGCAGCGGCGACGCGTTGTACTACTGGATGTGGCCCAACACGATGCTCAACATCGTCCCCGGCCGGCTGCAGACCAATCGCGTGATTGCCAAGGGCGCGGACAAGTGCCGCGTCGAGTTCGACTTCTATTACTCGATGGACGAGTCGGACGAGGCCGCCACACGCCGCCTGGCCGACCTGAACTTCAGCGACGAAGTGCAGTTCGAGGATCTGACCATCTGCGAGGACGTGCAGCGCGGCATGGCTTCTGGCTCCTACCAACCCGGCCGCCTCAACCCGCTGCGCGAGAACGCCGTGCACCACTTCCACGAAATGCTGCGCAAGGTTTATCGCGAAGCCAGCGAGTGACTTAGCGGACTTGGGCCAGTCGCTTCCAAAGGCGCAGAAGGTCTACACCGGCATCAACCTCCGGCGGGCCCGGGCCTCCGTCCTACAGCGTCTCGCCGGGTAGCTTGGCCTCCACCTCGCCTGCACAGACAGTGCGCGACACGCGCACTTCCCAGCGCCAGAAACCCCAGGCGATCAACAGGAACACGATCGCCGCGCAGACCAGCCACAGTGCGTGATCGCTGATCCACGGCGACAGCACGCCGGCGATCAGGGCATTGAGCACCAGGCTGGTGAAAGCCTGCAGCGACGAGGCCGAGCCGCGCTGGCGCGGGTACATGTCCAGGATCGCCAGCGTCACGATCGGAAACACCAGCGCGATGCCGAACGCATTGAGCATCATCGGCAGCACGGCCCACGGCAACTGCGGCGCATCGGTCCACAGGTTGTAGCCCAGGTTGAGCGCCATGGCCACCGCCGAGCAGGCGAAACCGATCGCCACCAGCCTTTCGCCGCTGACCTTGCCGGCGGTGCGCCCGGAAACGAACGCACCCAGCACCATGCCGCTGATCATCGGCACGAAGAACCAGCCGAACTCGCGCTCACTGAGCTTGAGGATGTCGAGCACAAAAGCCGGCGCCGACGCGATGTACATCCACAGCGCCGCGAAGTTGAAGGCGCTCGCGGCGGCCAGGCGCTGGAAACGCGGGTTCATCACGATGGCGACGTAATCGCGCAGCAGGCGACGCGGCACCATCGGCAGGCGCGCCTCGGGCAAGTGCGTCTCCGGCAGCATGCGCCAGGTGGCCACCAGCAGCACCACGGCGAACACCACCAGGAACCAGAAGATCGCCGGCCAATGGCTCCAGCCCAGGATCCATCCGCCGATCACCGGCGCCACCGCCGGCGCGACGCCGAAGATCATCGATACCTGGCTCATCAGGCGCTGGGCGTCGTGGCCATGCAGCACGTCGCGGATCACGGCGCGACCGACGATCAGACCGACGCCGGACGACAGACCCTGCAGCGCGCGGAATGCGAGCAGCGTGGTGAGGTCCTTGGACAGGGCGCAACCCGCCGAGGCGATGGCGAACACCACCAGACCGCCGAGAATGACCCGGCGCCGCCCGATCGCATCCGACAACGGACCATGCACGATGCTCATTGCGGCGTAGGCGACCAGGTAGGCGCTGATGGTCTGCTGCATGGCCACTTTGTCGGCGCCGAACTGCGCGCCGATCGCCGGGAACGCCGGGAAGATCGTGTCGATCGAGAACGGCCCGAACATCGCCAGTCCGCCCAGCAGCACGGCTAGCGTGCGCACGGAGATGGACAGCGTGGACTTGGCGGAGGCGTCATTCATCAGGTGGGCAATCCAGAATTCTTGAAAACGTCGCTCTTGAGGACGTCACTCTTGAGGACGTCACTCTTGAAGGCGTCACTCTTGAAGACGTCATCCCAGCGAAGGTGGGGATCCACCGCTCCAGGCCACTCGGGTTGGATTTCCGCCTTCGCGGGAATGACGGTCCGAAAAAGCAATGGAACAACGGTAGAAGCGCGCAAGACCAATCAGGTACCGCCCGTCGAAGAGGCAGTGTCGATGGGCACCTCGTCGGGCGGTCCCTTCAGTTCGACCATGTTGCCCTCCGGATCGAGCAGGTACTGCGACGGGCCTTCGCCTTCGGCGCCATAACGCACGCCGAACTCGCCGATGCGCGCGCCGTGGGCCTGCAGGTGCGCAACGATCGCGTCGCGGTCGAACGGATCGGCACGCAGGCACAGATGATCCATGTTGCGACCCTCGGCCGCCGGCGCGGCACCGCCCATGCGGCCGATCTTGCCCGCCACGTCGACCAGGTCGATCAGCGAATTGCCAGCACGCAGCTGCACCAGTCCGATCTGTTCCTGCCGGCGCTCGACGTTGCAGCCGAGCACGTCGCAATAGAACGCCTCGATCGCGGCCATGTCGCGGACACGCAGCACGACGTGATCGATCTGCAGCAACTTGAACGGCGGGGAGTTCATCGCGTGCATCCTGCATCGGGGGGCACAGCATACCGCCGCGGACTGTGCAGCCCCTGTCCTCTCGCGCGAGCGCCGCCGCTTCAGTCCGCTGAGGTTGCGCGCGGCGGACGAGAAGATGCGGCGCCTGAAGCACTAAGTTCCTTATTGGCGCCTGCCGATCGCGCCACCGACTGCAGCCGCCCGATGCTCTCGATCGGCACCGCCTCGGCCACGCGCTGCTGCGGCCACCACAAGAACACGAACGCGCTGCTGCTGCCGAGCAGGCGCGCCGTCTGTGGCAACGGTGCGGATTCGCCGGCGAGCGTCACGCGCACGGCATGACCGGTCCGGCCTTCGTGGATGTCCTGTGCCTTGCCCGCGACATAGGTCGCCGAAGCCCAGACCACTCCCCAGAACACCGCGAACACGATGCCGGTCTCATGGGCCAGCCCGATTCCTTTCCAGCCCACGCCACGAAAATTGGAGAACACCAGCCGCCCCCACCACGTGCGGCGATGGGCGTCCACGCGTTCGGGGTGTCGGCGCCGGAAACTGTCGGGCCACGAAACCAGCAATACCAGCAGCAGCGAGCTGAGCAGCAGGAAGGCATAGACCGGATCGCGCAGGCCCGCGACCAGGTAATCGCTGGCCTGCATGTACTCGAGGATCGGCAGATCGAAGCGTCGGTAGAACCAGTAGTTCGACCACAGCCCGATGAAGGACACGAACAGGTAGGCCACCGTGACCATCAGGCTGGGCTCGCGCCGCAGCCGCCGCCAGACCGCGACCACCCAGGAGATGTCCGAGGTATTCGCGGTCAACCCGCTCGCGGTATCTGTCTTCAGGAGGGCTTGCTCTTGCGCGCTGCGAGGGCCTTCGACGCTGGTTATGTCCGCTGCATCGCCGGAGAAAGAGGCGGGCGGATCCTGCGGGGACTTGATCAATCGGCACGCTCCAAGGGTCGTGGGGTCCGGCCCCACTGCGCCGGCGCGGCCATGTTAGGCGAATCCGCGGAATCTGAACGGGCCGCACGCCCGGCTGCCCCCCGAAGCCTGACGGCGAGCGGCTATAATTCCCGTTCCACGCACGTGGTGGGAGAAGTGGCCCCGGCCTTCAAAAGGCATGGGACCGCTGCCGAAGGCGCAAACGCCCGTAATCGCTCAGGCCCCCGTACCTCCTCGTGCGAAAACTCTGGAGAGACCGACTGCCTTGCGCAGAACCGGCGCCGAAGGGGCAAGAAGCGCGCAGTGGGGAACCCTCCCCCTCCCCCGCCGCTTCCAAACTCTCAGGCAAAAGGACAGAGGGGCGCTTCCAGCCGCAAGTGCATCCGCAACCGCGGCACCAACGACGCCCTCGCCATGTCCCAGACCACGCCTGCTTCCCTGCGCGCTTCCAGCCTTCGTGAGCTCGAGCATCACGACGCCTTTATCGAGCGCCACATCGGCCCCAACGATGCCGAGATCGCGCAGATGCTGCGCACGGTCGGTTACGACTCGCTCGACGCGATGACCGACGCGATCGTCCCCGCCAACATCAAGTCGTCCGCGCCGCTGGCGCTGCCGCCGGCGATGACCGAGGTCGAGGCGCTGGCCAAGATCCGCACGGTCGCCGACAAGAACCAGGTGTTCCGCACGTTCATCGGCCAGGGCTACTACGGCACGCACACGCCCAACGTCATCCTGCGCAACATCCTCGAGAACCCGGCCTGGTACACGGCCTACACGCCGTACCAGGCGGAGATCTCACAGGGTCGCATGGAAGCGCTGATCAACTTCCAGACGATGTGCGCCGATCTCACCGGCATGGAGATCGCCAACGCCTCGCTGCTCGACGAAGGCACCGCCGCCGCCGAAGCGATGACGCTGGCCAAGCGTTCGGCCAAGTCCAAGTCGAACGTGTTCTTCGTTTCCAGCGGCGTGCATCCGCAGACCGTCGAAGTGCTGCGCACGCGCGCCGAACCGCTCGACATCGAGCTGGTCATCGGCGACGACGCCGAGGCCCATAGCATCGACAGCTTCGGCGTGCTGCTGCAGTACCCCAACACCTTCGGCCAGGTCCACGACTACCAGTCGCTGGCCGACGCCGTGCACGCGCGCGGCGGCCTGGTCGCCGTCGCCACCGACCTGCTGGCGCTGACGCTGATCGCCGCCCCTGGCGAATGGGGCGCCGATATCGTCGTCGGCAACACCCAGCGCTTCGGCGTGCCGTACGGCTTCGGCGGCCCGCATGCCGCGTTCATGGCCTGCCGCGACGCCTACAAGCGCTCGATGCCGGGTCGCCTGATCGGCGTGTCGGTCGATGCCGAAGGCAAGCCGGCCTACCGCCTGACGCTGCAGACCCGCGAGCAGCACATCCGCCGCGAGAAGGCCACGTCCAACATCTGCACCGCGCAGGTGCTGCTGGCGGTGATGGCCAGCATGTACGCCGTCTACCACGGTCCGGAAGGCCTGACCCGCATCGCCCGCCGCGTGCATCGCCTGGCCACGATCCTGGCCGGCGCGCTGCGCCAGGCCGGCCTGACCGTCGGCCCGGATTTCTTCGACACGCTGCACGTGCTCGACGTCGACGCCGCCGCGATCCACGCCAAGGCTGAAGCCGCGCGCATCAACCTGCGCCGCATCGACGGCCGCAGCCTGGGCATCAGCCTCGACGAAACCACCACGCGCGCCGACGTCGTTGCGCTGGCGGCGCTGTTCGGCGCCAGCATCACCGACATCGATGCGCTCGACGCCGCCACCGCCGACGCGCTGTCGGCCGGCCTGAAGCGCAACAGCGCGTTCCTGAGCCACCCGGTGTTCAACACGCACCACAGCGAACACGAGCTGCTGCGCTACATGCGTGCGCTGGCCGACAAGGACCTGGCGATGGATCGCACCATGATCCCACTGGGCAGCTGCACGATGAAGCTCAACGCCACCGCCGAGATGATCCCGGTGACGTGGCCGGAGTTCGGCAACATCCACCCGCTGGCGCCGGCCGCGCAGGCCAAGGGCTACAAGGAACTGATCGACGGCCTGGAAGCGATGCTGGTCGAGTGCACCGGCTACGACGCGGTCAGCCTGCAGCCCAATTCCGGCGCGCAGGGCGAATACGCCGGCCTGCTGGCGATCCGCGCCTACCACCGCTCGCGTGGCGACGACCACCGCGACATCTGCCTGATCCCCGAGTCCGCGCACGGCACCAACCCGGCCTCGGCGCAGATGTGCGGCATGCAGGTCGTCGTCACCAAGTGCGACAGCAACGGCAACGTCGATGTCGAGGACATCCAGCGCGCCGCCGAGAAGTACAGCGAGCGCCTGGCCGCGCTGATGATCACCTACCCGTCCACGCACGGCGTGTTCGAGGAGGACGTGGTCAGGATCTGCGAGATCGTCCACGCACACGGCGGCCAGGTGTATACCGACGGCGCCAACATGAACGCCCTGGTCGGCGTGGCCAAGCCCGGCAAGTGGGGCTCGGACGTGTCGCACCTGAACCTGCACAAGACTTTCTGCATTCCCCACGGCGGCGGCGGTCCGGGCGTCGGTCCGTGCGCGGTCAAGTCGCACCTGGCGCCGTTCCTGCCGCGCACGTTCGGCGGCGACGGCGAAGTGGGCATGGTGTCGGCGGCGAGCTTCGGCTCGGCCTCGATCCTGCCGATCAGCTGGATGTACGTCACGCTGATGGGCAGCGCCGGCCTGCGCAAGGCCACGCAGGTGGCCCTGCTCAACGCCAACTACATCGCCAAGCGCCTGGCGCCGCACTACCAGACGCTCTACACCGGCCGCAACGGCTTGGTCGCGCACGAGTGCATCCTCGACCTGCGTCCACTCAAGGACAGCACCGGCGTGTCGGCCGAGGATGTGGCCAAGCGCCTGATCGACTTCGGCTTCCACGCGCCGACGTTGAGCTTCCCGGTCGCCGGCACGCTGATGGTGGAACCGACCGAGAGCGAATCGCAGCACGAACTCGACCGCTTCATCAACGCGATGATCGAGATCCGCGAGGAGATCCGCGCCATCGAGGAAGGCAAGCTCGATCGCGAGGACAACCCGCTCAAGAACGCTCCGCACACCGCGACGATGGTGGCCGGCAGCGAGTGGACCCACGCCTATCCGCGCGAGCTGGCCGCGTTCCCGCTGCCGGTGCTGAAGCAGCAGAAGTACTGGCCGCCGGTCGCCCGCGTCGACAACGTCTACGGCGACAAGAACGTCATGTGCGCGTGCATCCCGGTGGATGCGTACAAGGACGACGAGGTCGAGGCGTAAGGTCTCGCACGATCGGCTGACGAAGAGAGGCCCCGCATTGCGGGGCCTCTTTTTTTGCCTGGCGGCTGGACGGTTGGCGCGCTGCTGCGCTCTCAGTCCTGGCCGAATGCGTGCCCGCCGGCACTGGCCGATAAAACGCCGCCGCGAATCCTCCCGACATGCTGCACGGGTTCGCACCCGCGCACCGGCATGTCGAATGCTGGCGCGGACGCGCAGTCGGCCAGCCATTGCTCGTAGGGCCTGGCGTCCTCGCGCGCGACGCTCGTCGGTTGCAGGCCGCGACGGGTAGTGGGGCGCGGCACGGCGAGCGCCATGCGGATCTTCGCAGGACGCTGGATCGCGGCGCGCGTGGGTTCCGCATAGACCTTCAATGCCGGCAGGTCGAACACGCGCGATGCGAGCTGGATGCTGTAGTCGGGCCGGACGGTCGGCGTATCGGGCGACTCGAGCGTCGGCGGCTCGAGGGTCGCGTACACCCGCACCGCGGGCAGGTCGAAGATGCGTTCGGCGGCCACGCGTTCGGGGGCGCGGCGCACGCTCGCCAGGCGGGTCGCGATGGAATGCGTGGCGGCGATCAACGCCGCGGCGGCCATCAGTGTCATGACTTTCATGGTGGCAAATCCTGTAGTCGGTACGTGGACTTGTGCCCTCTCCTGCGCCGCTTGGCGGCCTCCGCCTCGTGCGGGGAGAGGAAGGGTTCGGGGTCAGGCGCCCAGGATCGGAGCCAGGGCGGCGACGATGCGCTGCATCTGCACGGGCGTGGTCATTTCCGCGAGCAGCTTGCTGAAGCGCGGATGCTGGACGCCGGAAACGATGTACTGCCAACGGTAGGCCCGCAGCAGCAACTCGCCGATGCGTACCGACTGCGCAGCGTCGAATTCGCGTCCACAGGCGGCCAGGTAGTAGCGGCTATCCGCCTCTGCCTGCGCCTGAAGGATCCCGTCGACGGCGCCGACCAGCGCGATCAGGTCGTCGACAGCGGCATCGTGCTCGGCCTCGTCGATGCGTTCGTATTCGGCGCGCCATTCCAGTTCGTCGAGGATCGCGTGCTGGCTTTCCTCGCGCCAATGGAACAGGAACACGTCCTTCCACAACGGACAAAGTTCCGTCTGCGGCGCGATGCTCTGCTCGTAATGGCTCTGCACGAACAGCTCGATATGCGAGATCAGCCCCAGCACGGCCCAACTGCGGCGCTGCAACACCTGCCCCGCCACGGCGTTGGGCTCTGCGACCTTGACGTAGCCCGGCGGCATGCGGGCCTCCATCAGCGCCTCCAGCCGGCGGAACAGCTCCTGGTGCTTGAGCTCTTCGTCCGAGAAGCGCACCAGCGCCTCCAGCGCCGTCTGGTCGCCCAGCCAGTGCTGACCGGAGGTCTGCAGCATCTTGGCGCCGATGAAGCGCTCGACCAGGCCGAAAACGTAGGCATAGGTGCGGCCCTGCACCTGACTGAAGAGCCGGCGCTCGTCCTGGTCCAGGAAATCCAGCGCATCGACCATGGACAGGCCTGCGGGCAGGAACGTGCGCGAATAGTCGAAGTCGCGGCCACGGATCACGTCGGCGTCGATGTCCCAGCGCACGCGCTTGGACACCTGGATGCAACGCGCATAGCGCTGGTGATCGTCGGAGGCGGCGGGGGTTTGCCAGGGTTGCGCCCGGGCAAGGGCAGTTGCAGCGTTCATTGCGTAGGACTCCAGCAGGCCGGCGTCGCCGGCAGATCAGCGCATCGGTCAGCCCGGCGCCATGGTGGGATTGAGCACCGACCGCACCTCGACGATCGCGTCGGCCGGAAAGCCGGCGCGCACGGCGTGCTCGCGGATCAGTGCCTTGTCGCGGGCGAGATAGACGCAATAGGTCTTGTCGTCGGCGATGTACGAATGCAGCCACTGCACGTCGGTACCCAACTCGTCCAACACCTGGTTGGAACGACGGGCGATGCTGCACAGGGCTTCCATCGGCTCGCCGCCAATACCGGCGATCTGGCGTTCGATCACGTACTTCTTGAACATGGAACTTCCTCCACGTGGAGTGCGTCCCGGATGCGGGACGCACAAGCCGGTATCACTCCGGCAGGTTGCCCGCCTTCACGGCGCAGACGTTCACGCCATAGGCATGCAGGCGGTTATGGAACTTGCGGTCGAGCGACGTTCCGACGAAGCACTCGAAGCGCTCGGTGATGCGTGCGCCCTGCAGGCCGCTGGCTTCGACCAGTCGCAGCAGCTCGACTTCGGTCAACGCTCCGCCGATGCAGGCAGCCCACAGGCCGGCGTCGCCGCGCACGCGCGGATCCAGCGCCCGGTCCAGCACCACGTCGGCCAGGTACATCGCGCCGCCCGGCCGCAACACCCGCTCGACCTCGCGCAGCGCCCGCGGCTTGTCCGGTGCCAGGTTCAGCACGCCGTTTGAGATCACGTAGTCGACGCTGCCGTCGGCTACCGGCAGGTCCTCGAAGGTGCCTTCATGCAGCACGACACGTCCCAGCAAGCCGGCCTGCGCGGTCGCGCGCATCGCGCAGCTGCGCATGGCCGGGGTCAGATCGACGCCGATGGCTCGGCCTTCCGGCCCGACGGCGCGCGCGGCGAGCAGCAGGTCCATGCCGGCACCGCAGGCGTGATCGAGCACCACCGCGCCGGGGCGCAGAGCGCCAATCCGCAGCGGGTTGCCGACACCGGCGAAGCGCTCGGTGCACACCGCCGGCAACGTCGCCAGCTCGGCGGCGTCGTAGCCGAGCCGCTGCGCGGCGTAGGCCGCGCCAGTATGGAAGTGGAATCCGCTGGCCGGCGCCTGGGCGACGCGCTCGTACGTGGCCCGCACCTGACGTTGCAGGTCGTTCGCATCCAACACGATGGGACACTGGCTCACGGCGGCCTCCCGCTCGTTTCCGCCAGCTCGCCTGACGGCATGGGAGCGACGCTACTCAGCGCCGGTTTCCGTCGGATTTCCGCACCCCGCGGATTTGTATCGTCCGGTAACACGGGCGGATACTGGTTCCAGCCCCCATGAAGCAGGCACGGCGATGACCCATACGCCCTGTGTGCTGGTGGTCGACGACGACCGCGCGACACGCGAGATGCTGGTGGAATTCCTCTCCACCCAGGGTTACCGCGCGCTGCAGGCCGAGGACGGTGCGACCATGCGGCGCGAGCTTGAGCGCGAAGCCCCCGACCTGGTGCTGATGGATATCCGCCTGCCCGGCGAAGACGGACTGACGCTGGCACGTTATCTGCGTGAGCGCTACGACACCGGCATCATCATGGTCACCGGTTCGGGTGACGTTGTGGACCGCATCGTCGGGCTGGAGATCGGCGCCGACGACTACGTCGCCAAGCCGTTCGATCCGCGCGAGTTGTTCGCCCGGATCAAGAGCGTCCTGCGCCGGTTGCAGGCACGACCGGAGGCAGCACCGCCTGCGCCCTCGCTGCCGGAGCGGCGCGTTCCCTTCGGCCGCTGCACCATCGACCTGGGAGCTCACCAGGTGTTCGATGCCGATGGCAACGAGGTGATGGTCACGCACATGGAATTCGACCTGCTGCGCGTGCTGCATGAGCACGCGGGCAAGGCGCTGTCGCGCGACCAGATCCTGACCCTGACCAAGAACCGGGAATGGGAGCCGTTCGACCGCTCCATCGACATCCGCATCGCGCGACTACGGCGCAAGGTCGAAGTGGACCCCGAACAACCGCGCGCGATCCGCACGGTCCGCGGCGTCGGCTACATGTTCGTACCCGGCATGTAGCCGTCGCCGTCCTTTTTGTTTCCATCGTGTAACAGGGCGCCAGCGTGCGTATTCCGGCTCCTATACTCGTCCCACGAATCTGCTGACCGAGTGCTTTCCCCATGGAGCCCGGCGCCCCCCAGCCGCACCGCGACGAAGACCCCATCCGCGCCTTGCGCGACAGCGAATCGCGGCTGCAGCAGGTGCTGGACAATTCCTCGGCAGCGGTCTTCGCCAAGGACCGCAACGGCCGCTATCTGTTCGTCAACCGCGAGTTCGAGCGCCTCGTCGGCCTCGATTCCGAACGCCTGATAGGACGCACCGACCGCGATATCTACCCTCCTGATCTGGCCGCGGGTTTCCGCCGCAACGACATGCGCGTGCTGCTGGAGGGCCGCGCGCTGGAGTTCGAGGAAAGCGGCACCTTCGCTGGCGAACAGCGCACCTACCTGTCGTCCAAGTTCCCGCTGTTCGACAGCGACAACGTTCCCTATGCCGTCTGCGGCGTCGCCACCGACATCACCCGGCGCAAGCAGATCGAGAGCGCGCTGAGCAGTTCCGCGCTGGCGGTGTCGGCCGAGCGCGGACGCGAGCTGTTCGTAGGCCTGTCACGCTACCTCGCTGCGATCCTGGACGTCGATGTCGCCTTCATCGCCGAGATGCGCGAGGACGATCCATCGACGATGCACGTGCTCGGATTCGTCAACGACGGCAATCCCAGCGAGCACTTCGACTACACCCTGGCCGATACCGCCTGCGAAACCGTGGTCGGACACGGCTTCCGCATCTACCCGGCCGGACTCGGCGACCGATTCCCGCTCGACGACGACTTCCGCGAAATGGGCGCCGAGAGCTATGCGGGCTACCCGCTGAACGACACGCAGGGGCGACCGCTGGGCATCATCTCGATCGTTGCGCGACGCCCGCTGGAGCAGCCGGAGTTCATCGAATCGGTGATGAAGATCTTCGCCGTGCGCGCTGCCGCGGAACTCGAGCGGCTTCGCTCCGACCAGGCCTTGCTCGCATCACAGGCCAGCTACCGGCAGATCTTCGAGGCCAGCGAGGACGCCATCTTCGTCCACGACCACGAGACCGGCCGCATCGTCGACGTCAATCCCAAGGCCTGTACGACCTACGGCTACAGCTACGAGGACATGCTGCAGGTGCCCGTCGACCGGCTCGGTTCGGGCGAGCCTCCCTACACCGGCGCGGAAGCGGCCGCGCACCTGCAGCGCGCCAGGGAGCTGGGTTCGACGGGTTTCCTGTGGCATCGCCGCAACAAGGACGGCAGCCTGCACTGGGACGAGGTGTTCCTGAAAGTCGCCAGCATCGGCGGCCAACCGCGCATCCTCGCCTTTACCCGCGACATCACCGAACGCAAGCTGGCCGAGGAGCGGCGCAGCCGGCTGGAGGCGCAGCTGCTGCAGGCCAAGAAGATGGAAGCGCTGGGCCATCTCACCGGCGGCATCGCCCACGACTTCAACAACCTGCTGGCAAGCATCATGGGCTACGTGGTGTTGGCCAGCGAGCGTCCAGCCAGTGCCGAGGACGAGCGGCTGGGCGGTTATCTCGAAAGGGCGTTGCAGTCGTGCACGCGTGCGCGCGACCTGATCCGGCAGATGCTGATGTTCAGCCGCGGCCAGAAAGGCGACCCGCAACCGGTCGACGTGGGCGAGCGCATCCGCCAGAGCCTGGGCATGCTCCATCCCACCATCGTCCCCGGCATCAGTGTGGAGCTGGAGATCGAGAGCGATGCGGGCATCGCCAAGATCGATCCGGTCCAGTTCGACCAGGTGCTGATGAACCTGTGCGTCAACGCCTGCGACGCATTGCGCGATAGCGGCGTGCTGAAGATCGGCGCACGACGCCATACGGGCGGCCGCGAATGCGCGTCCTGCCGGCAGGAGATGGGCGGCGACTATGTGGAGTTGTTCGTTGAGGACGACGGCCCTGGAATACCACCTGAGGTGCTCGACCGCATTTTCGAGCCATTTTTCTCGACCAAGCCGACGGGAAAAGGCACCGGCATGGGCCTGGCGACCGTGCACGGCATCGTCCACGAACACGGTGGCCACCTGCTCGTCGAAAGCCGGCCAGGGATGGGCACGCGCGTCGGCGTGCTGCTGCCGCGCTGCGAGGACTGCGCATACGCCGAAGCTGCCACGCTCACCGTGATGACACCTCCCATGCAGGCGCTTAGTGGGCGCGTGCTGGTCGTGGACGACGAACGCAGCGTCGGTGAATTCCTGTGCGAACTGCTGGCCACATGGGGGCTGCAGGCGGATTTCGTCGATTCGCCCCAGCAGGCGCTCGGGCGTCTGTGCGCCTCGCCGGATGAGTACAAACTCGTCATCACCGATCACTCGATGCCGATGATGACCGGGCTGCAGTTGGCGAACAGATTGAACGAATGCGTGCCGCAGCTTCCGGTGCTGCTCTACACCGGCCTCGCCGACAGCGTGGAAACGCAGGCGTTGCCCGCCAACATGGTGCGCGAAGTCCTGCACAAGCCGATCGACCATGCGCGTCTGGCGCAGGTGCTGGGCGAGGTACTGGGACCGGCCCCGGTCGACGGATAGCAAGCGGCGTCGATCGGCGGCCAGGATGGGGGCACACCCCCGTCAAGCCCCCCGGACGCACTATCGCCTGCGCACACGACGTATGCTTTGACCATCCTCGATGAGGGCGATCATGGACAGGCATTCGAACTGGTTCACACGGTCTGCACGCGCCGCCTCGAAGTTCACGGGACGCCCGTTGTGCTTCATGCTGGCCCTGGCGACGATCGTCGCATGGCTGATAAGCGGCCCGCTATTCGGCTTCAGCGACACTTGGCAGTTGGTCATCAATACCGGCACGACCATCATCACCTTCCTGATGGTGTTCCTGATCCAGAACACGCAGAACCGCGACACCGAGGCGATGCAGATCAAGCTGGACGAAATCATCCGCGCGACCAGGACGGCGGAAAACTCGCTGTTGGATCTCGAGGAGCTGGACGAGGAAACGCTAGACGAATACCGGCGTCATTACGAAGAACTGGCCGAGCGCGCACGAAAGAAGGTGCACGAGCGCAGGAGACAACAATAGCGGCCCGGGCAATTGCGCCCGGACCGCTTGTTTTGCGAATCGGCGAAGCCCGCCGACATGACGAAGACCCTTCGCGACGGGATCAGTAACCGCTCTTCTTGACCTTGAGTCCGCTCGAGTCGACCTTCTTCACGCCGTCGATCTTCTTGGCGACGGCAACGGCCTTGTCGGCCTGCGCCTTGTTGTCGACAGAACCCTTCAGCATGACCACGCCGTTCTTGGTATCGACGTCGATCGCCAGGCCGGACACATCCGGCGTGGCCAGCAGGTCTGTCTTGACCTTGGTGGTGATCCACGCATCGCCCATCGGTTGATCCGATGCGCCCTGCGCCGGCATGGTGGCCTGTTGATCCTGCGGTGCCATGGCGGCGGCTGGATCAGCCTGCGCCGTCGCAGTGGCGGCGTCCTGTGCACGCTCCGCTGCGGGGTCCTGCGCCAAAGCCACGGAACCCATGCCGGCGCCGAGCACGATGGCCATCGCCGCGGTGATGTTGATCAAACGTTTTTCGAACCTCATCTATCTACCCTCCGGTGGAGTGCAACGATTGCCTTGTTCCGTGCAGTGGTGCTCCCTGGAATTCCACCGTAGCGATGCCGAAGTTAATCGCAGGGGTGCTGGTTGTCAGTGCATTGTTATGCGCCTGAAGGCGTTCATCTGCCGCCACCCCCCATGCATTGGCTTACGGTTCCCCATGCCCCATCGCCTTGCCGCCATCGTCACGACGCTTGCGCGCGGATGAATGCCGCTGCGTTCCCGTAGCAAAACATGCGCTCCCGCTCACTGGCTTCATACCCTGACAGCGCCTTGACGATGGGTCCTGCACCGTGAGGCCATGGGCGTGGCCGAGCAACTGTGGGTCCTGGCGGGTGTCGCCTACGCGATGCTCCTGGGCGGCGTGATCGGTTTCGAGCGTGAACTGAAGAACCGGCCCGCCGGGTTCCGCACGCACATGCTCGTCGCAGGCGCGGCCGCCTTCCTGATCGGCCTCGGGCAACTGCTGATGCTAGATCCCAACTACACCCGTCACGATCTGCTGACAGTCGATCCGCTGCGTCTGGTCGAGGCGGTGGTCGCGGGCGTGTCCTTCATCGGCGCGGGCACGATCTTCGCCCACCGCGGCGGCGCCGCCATCGCCGGCATCACCACCGCGGCCTCGCTGCTGATGGTGGCGGTGATCGGCGTGTCGGTCGGCCTTCGCTATTTCCTGATCGCCACCGCGGTCACGTTGCTGACGCTGCTGGTGCTGACCCTGCTCAATGTGTTCGAGCGACGCCTCCTGGCGCGTGCGAAAGACAACCAGGCCAAGGATCGACAGGACCGCTGATCGAGTCCGCTCCTGCCACATCCCCAGCGATGGGCATGCATCGCGGCGTGCGCCTGCGTTACGTTATCGCCAGCACGCCCTTCCCCCCTGACTGGTGCCCAAGACCGATGACTCCGGTTCCTTCCGACGGATCCGCACGCGTCTTCGCATGGGCGGTGCTGTGCCTGTCGCTGGCACTGGGCGGATGCACTACGCGCCCTGCCAAGCCGGCGCCTGTGCCCGGCATGGGCTCCAGCCAATCGCTGCTCGAGCAGGCGCAGGCGGAGTCGACCGCGGCGGATCAGAGCCATCGCGCAAGCGACGCCACCGCGGGCTGGGTCCGCTGTGCCACCTCGGCACATGGCGCATTGGCCGGGACCTCGCAAGCCATCGGCAAACGGGCTTCGGCGCTGGCGACCCATTGCACCGACCAGCTGCTCGCAAGCGCGCTGCGGCAGCACGGCCGTCGCTGGTCCGAAGGCCCGACACAGATCGATGGGACGACATTGACGGTCGAGTTCCGCCACCTGTCGCCGGCGTTGCATGGCCCGCTGACGATGGTCCGCGCGCAGGACGTACCGATGCAACTGTTCGGAGGCGAGCGATTCTCCCAGCCTGGCTTCGGCGTTCCGTTGGCGTTGATTACGCCGCGCTGCGAGGACGCGCCCGTGTGCCAGTTGTTCCCGCCGGAAGGCGTGTTCCGCTGGGCGACCGCATGGATCGAACCCGGTGTTGAGGATGGTGCGCCGCCGCGGCTGGTGATCGGCGATCCGGTCGCGGTCGGCAGCCTGACGCAAGGCACGTGGCAGTATCCTCTGGCAGACGACACTTCGGCGTTCTACGCCTACGGCGCCGGCACATCGAAGCTGCCGCGTCTGGCGATCTGGGGACTGTTGGGCGGCCACGAGGTGGGACGCCGCGCTGGCCTCTATCTGCTGGAGGACTACGACCCGCACAAGCGTCCGATCGTGATGATCCACGGGTTGGGCAGCAGTCCTTTGACGTGGGCGCGACTGTCCAATGCGATCTGGGGCGATCCGCTGCTGCGCTCGCAGTTCCAGGTGTGGCACGTCGTGTACCAGACCAATGCACCGCTGCTGCTGATCCGCCGCCGCGTAAAGGGTTATCTCGACGAAGGTTGGCGAGTGCTCGATCCCGAGGGCGACGACCCAGCCCGCAACGGCGTGGTGCTGGTCGGACACAGCCTGGGCGGCGTGGTCTCGCGACTGCTCAGCGTGGACAGCGGCGAAGTGCTGTGGAGTGTCGGATTCACCGAGCCGGTGTCGTCGCTGAAGGGCGATCCCGAGGACCTGCGATCGATCGACGAGGTCTTCCACTTCACGGCCTATCCGGGCATCTCCCGCGCGATCTTCATGGCCGCACCACACCGCGGCAGCCCGACCGCCGGCGATTTCATCGGCCGTTTCATGCGCGTGCTGGTCGGACGCCGCGCGCCGGAGCTCGAAGCACTCAATCGCGTCGCCCGCGAAAATCCCGAAGCGGTCACCGACCTGATGCGCCCGATATTCACCCGCTCACGCCTCAACAGCATTGCGACCCTGCAACCGCTGCAGCCGGTGCGCCGCGCCGGTGAAACGCTGATGCCCGGCCCCGGCATTCCGTACCACACCATTGCCGGCGTCATGCCCGGTAGCCGCCCCGAGTCGGACGGCGTGGTGCCTTTGGCCAGCGCGATCATCCCGGGCGCGCAATCGACGCTGGTGATTTCCTCCGACCATAAGATCTACGAGAACCCCGAAGCCGTCGCCGAAGTGCTGCGCATCCTGCGCGAAGACATCGGCCAGCGTAGCGAGGAAGGCCCGTAGCGCGGGCC
>DATDBD010000087.1:0-7573 GCA_036525015.1 Lysobacter sp. | reverse complement strand
GGACCGGTGCATGGAATTGGCAGACCTCAAGCGCTCGCAGGTGATCCCCGCCAACGAGTACCGCCGCGAACGTTGGCGCAACCTGCTGGGCTGGACGCGCGAGATCGCCCGCTGGCCCGAGGAGGGCGACTGGGTCTGGCGTCTGTCCATTGCCGAGATCGAGCGCGATTCGGCGTTCTCTGCATTCCCCGGTGTCGATCGCGAACTGGTCCTGCTGTCGGGCAATGGCCTGCGCCTGCGCTTCGACGATGGCCAGGTTCACGAGCTGGAGCCGCCCCACGGCAAGCTGCGCTTCGCCGGCGAGGCTGCAGTCGTCGGCGAACTGGTCGAAGGGCCGACCCACGACTTCAACCTGATGTGGCGTCGCGACCGGGTGCAGGCCCAGCTCTGGCATCGCCCGCTGGTCGGACCGATGGTGATCTTCGTGGAGCCGCATACGACCTGGGTGGTGCACCTGATCGGCGGCCAGGCGCACTTCGGCGATGCCTCGGGCCTGCCGCCGCTGATGACCGGGGACAGCGCGATCTTCACCGCGGGCAATGAGCGCTTGCGCCATGTGCTCGATGGCGGCGGCGAAGCGCTGTTGATCCGGATCGAGCCGCGCGCCGGCTGACGCGGGGTTTAGTTCCTTTTTGAAGCGTCAAGCGCCGTCCGGATCGCCGGCGGGCGGTCAACTGCGGTCGTCCCGGGTCCATACGCCGGTCTCATCGATCCTGACCGGGAATTTCGGGACCGGCTCGTAGGCAGGCGCGCACAGCGGACGGCCGTCGCGCACGTCGAACCTGGCGCCGTGCAGCACGCATTCGATCGTCGCTTCCTCGCCGTCGAATGTGCCGGCGGAGAGCTCGTAGTCCTCGTGCGAGCACTTGTCTTCGAGCGCGTAGAAGTCGCCGTCGTAATTGAGCACCAGGATCGGCGTGTCGCCGTCCCAGACCACCGTGGTTTCGCCGGGCAGCAGTTGCGAGGTGGCGCAGACGAAGACCCAGTTCTCGCTCACAGCGCCTTCTCCAGGACTTCGAAACGCAGGTCGTCGCGCTTGGGCTGTCCGAAGCGCTCATCGCCGTACGGGAACGGCTTGTGGATGCCGGTGCGGCGGTAGCCGCGACGCTCGTAGAAGGCGATCAGTTCATCGCGCACATCGATGACGGTCATGCGCATCGCACCCAGGCCCCAGTCCTCGCGGACAACGCGCTCGGCTTCGGCCAGCAACAGCTTGCCGATGCCGCCGCCCTGCAAGGTAGGCGACACCGAGAACATGCCGAAATAGCCAACGCCATCTTCGATGGCCACATGGGCGCAGCCGAACAGTTCGTCGCCGCGCTCGGCCATCAGGATGACGCTTCGCGGCCGCGCGATGCAGGCGCTGATGTCGTCGGCGCCGGTGCGACGCCCGCCGAGCAGGTCGGCCTCGGTGGTCCAGCCCTGCTTGCTGACGTCGCCGCGGTAAGCGGACTCGACCAAGTCGACCAGAGCGTCGATGTCGGCAGGGGTGGCGTTGCGGAAAGCGAGGGGGGCTTGCGTCACGAAAGAACACTCCAAAACAAAATGGCCAGCAGCAGCGCGATCAGCGGAAGCACGACCCACAGCATTCGCCGGGCAGCGGTCATCAGGCCCGCGCTGCGAGCCTGCAGGGCTTCGGCGCGCTCGTTGATGCGCTCGGCGCGATCGTACTGCTGCTTGTACAGCGCGAACTGCTCGCGCTGCAGCGACAGGGCTTGCTCCTGCCGCTCGAGCTGACGCCGCTGCTGGTCGCGGATTTCGCGCAGCAGCGACAGGGCTTCGGGATCGGTGCTCACGGGCGCTCCCCGGGGATGGACCGCAACAGATTAACCGAGCAGCCGGGCTCAGCCGAGCAGCTTGCGCACCTTGCCCAGCGCGGCGACGAAGGCATCGACCTCGTCGTGCGTGTTGTAGAACGCGAGCGAGGCGCGGCACGTGGCGGGGACGCCAAAGTGTTGCATCAGCGGATGGGCGCAATGGTGGCCCGAGCGGATCGCCACGCCTTCCAGGTCGAGCAGCGTGGCCAAGTCGTGGGCATGCGCGCCTTCGACCAGGAAGCTGATCACCGCTGCCTTGTCGCGGGCGTTGCCGAAGATGCGCAGGCCGGGGACCTTCGCCAGCTCCTCGTTCGCGTGGGCCAGCAGTTCCTGCTCGCGCGCCTCGACATTCGCCATGCCGAGCGACGAGAGGTAATCGACCGCCGCGCCCAGGCCTATGAAGCCGGCGATATTGGGCGTGCCCGCCTCGAACTTGTGCGGCGGGTCGTTGAATACGGTGCCCTCGAAGCGCACTTCCTTGATCATCTCGCCGCCGCCGATGAAAGGAGGCATCTGGGCCAGGTGCTCGCGCCGGGCCCACAGCGCGCCGGTGCCGGTCGGCCCGCACATCTTGTGGCCGGTGATGGCGTAGAAGTCGCAGCCGATCGCGGTGATGTCGAGGGCGCGATGCGGCGCCGCCTGCGAGCCGTCCACGGCGGTAACGATGCCACGGCGTCTCGCCTCGCGGCAGATCTCGCGCACCGGATTGACTGTGCCCAGTACGTTGGAGACATGTGTCAGCGACAGCAGCTTCACTTCAGGGGTGAGTAGCGAATACAGCCGGTCGAGGTCGAGCTCGCCGCGCTCGTTGAGCTCGGAGACCTTGATCGTCGCCCCCGTGCGCTGGGCCACCAACTGCCACGGCACGATGTTGGCGTGGTGTTCCATGCGCGTCAGCACGATGGCGTCGCCCGGCTGCAGGCGGGGCAGCGCCCACGAGTAGGCGACCAGGTTCAGTGCGAAGGTGGTGCCGCTGCACAGCACCAGTTCGTCGCTGCGCACGTTGATGAACTTCGCCAGCTTCGCCCGTGCGGCTTCGTAGGCGTCCGTGGCCTCGGTGCCCAGTGCATGCACGGCGCGGCTGACGTTGGCGTTGTGGCGACGATAGAAGTCGTCCACCGCTGCGATCACCGATTCGGGTTTCTGGCCGGTGTTGGCCGAGTCGAAATAGACCAGCGGCTTGCCATGGACGTGCCGGGTCAGCAGCGGAAAATCGGCGCGGACGCGGGTCCAGTCGATGGCGCTGTCGGTTACGACGTCCAAGGCGTCCTCGCGGCTCATGCGGTTTCCAGTTGGGTCAGGGCCGAATCCAGGCGCGCGGTCAACGCGTCGCGCAGGGCGGCATCGTCGAATACGCGCAGCGTTTCGCGGCAGAACGCCGCGGTGAGCAGGGCACGCGCCTGGTCGGCCGGCACGCCGCGGGTGCGCAGGTAGAACAGCGCGGTCTGGTCGAGCTGGCCGACGGTGGCGCCGTGCGCGGCCTGCACTTCGTCGGCGTGGATTTCCATCACCGGCTGGGTATCGATCTCAGCGCCTTCGCTGAGCAGCAGGTTCTTGTTCGAAAGCTCGGCGGCGGTGCCATCGGCACCTTCGCGGATCAGGATGCCGCCGTGGAAGGCAGCCTTGGATCGGCCGGTAGCCAGGCCGCGCCAAGTCAGTTCGCAGGCGGTGTCTCGACCGACGTGGTCGATGCCCAGGCGAGTGTCGAGATGACGCTTGCCATTGGCCAGCAGCACCCCGTTGGCGTGCAGCTTCGCGCCCTGGCCGTGCAGGGCGACATTGAGTTCATGACGGGACAAGCCGGCGCCGAGTTCGAGATCCAGGCGCCGATAGTCGGCATCGCGCGCCATGACGGCATCGGTACGTCCGAACAGGCTGGCACCGAGGGATTCGTCCTGCACGCGAGCGTGGCGCAGGATCGCGCCCTGGCCCAGGTGGACGTGCGTCACGGCATTGCCCAAGTGGCTGTGCGCGCCATTGCCCAGGTGATATTCGACCAGGGTCAGTTCGGCGCCGTCGCGCAGTTCGACCAGGTGGCGCAGGTGCCACGCGCGGTCGCCCTCGCTGGCCGTGCCGATGAAAACCAGGTGCACCGGCGAGGTTCCACGCGTGCCGCTTTCCACGCGCAGCACGGCGCCCTCGTCGGCGAGCGCGGCGTTGATGCGGGCGAAGATCTCGTCGGCGCGCTCGTACTTGCGTGCCAGGAAGTTGGCCTCGCGCGGCTCGCCTGCGGCCAGCACCCGCGACAGCGCCTGCAGCGTCACGCCGTCTGGCAGTCCGCTGATGTCGGTATGGCCCGCGTCGAAGCGTCCGTTGACGAAGACGATGCGCGGCGCCGGGATATCGGCAAGCAACGCTTCATCGAATGATGCCGGCGCCGCATCGGCGGCCTTGAACGCGCGGCGTTCGAGCGAACGCAACGGGGTGTACTTCCAGGCTTCCACGCGCGCATGCGGGATGCCGTCGCGCAGCGCGGCATCGAGCGCGGTCTGGCGGCTGTCGCGCAGGCCGGCGGCATCGCGCGCGGCGAGCGTGTCGAAAGCAGTCGCGAAGGAGTCGAGCAGGGCACTCATGTCAGACCGCCGCTTCCGGTGCGATGCGTTCCTTCACCCAGGTGTAGCCGTGCTGCTCCAGTTCCAGCGCCAGTTCCGGACCGCCGGTTTCGACGATGCGGCCGTCGGCGAGTACGTGCACCACGTCCGGCTTGATGTAGTCGAGCAGGCGCTGATAGTGGGTGATGATCAGGAACGCGCGATCGGGCGATCGCAGCGCGTTGACGCCGTCGGCGACCGCCTTGAGCGCGTCGATGTCCAGGCCGGAGTCGGTCTCGTCGAGAATCGCCAGTTTGGGTTCGAGCAGGGCGAGTTGGAAGATCTCGTTGCGCTTTTTCTCGCCGCCGGAGAAACCCTCGTTGACGCCGCGGTGCAGCAGTTCGTCCTTCAGGTGCAGCACGGCCAGCTTTTCGCGCACCAGCTTGAGGAACTGCATCGAGTCCAGCTCCGGCTTGCCGCGCACCTTGCGCTGGGCGTTGAGCGCGGTGCGCAGGAAGTAGGTGTTGTTCACGCCGGGGATCTCGACCGGGTACTGGAACGCCAGGAACACGCCCGTAGCGGCGCGCTCTTCCGGCTCCAGCGTCAGCAGGTCCTGGCCCTCGAACGTCACCGATCCGGACGTCACTTCGTAGCCTTCTCGGCCGGCGATGACGTTTCCGAGCGTGGACTTGCCCGCGCCGTTGGGGCCCATGATGGCGTGCACCTGGCCGGGCTGCAGTTCCAGCGAGAGACCCTTGAGGATTTCCTTGCCAGCGACGGAGACGTGGAGGTTTTCGATCTTCAGCATGATGTTTTCCAATTCACTTCTTTAGCCCCTCTCCCGCACGGGGTAGGGGTTGGGGTGAGGGCAATTGACGAAGAGTGCCCTCATCCGCCCTTCGGGCACCTTCTCCCGCGAGCGGGAGAAGAGAAAAAACAGCCAGGTCAGCCCACCGAGCCTTCCAGCGAGACTTCCAGCAGCTTCTTGGCCTCGACCGCGAACTCCATCGGCAGCTCGCGAAAGACGCTCTTGCAGAAGCCGTCGACGATCATCGACACCGCATCCTCCTGGCCGATGCCGCGCGAACGGCAATAGAACAGCTGGTCCTCGCTGATCTTCGACGTCGTCGCTTCGTGCTCGACGGTGGCGGTCGGATGCTTGACCTCGATGTACGGGAAAGTGTGCGCGCCGCACTTCTTGCCGATCAGCAGGCTGTCGCACTGGGTATGGTTGCGCGCGCCCTCGGCGTTGCCGAGCACCTTCACCAGGCCGCGGTAGGTGTTCTGGCCGCGGCCGGCGCTGATGCCCTTGCTGATGATCTTGCTCTTGGTGCGCTTGCCGACGTGGATCATCTTGGTGCCGGTGTCGGCCTGCTGACGGTGGTGGGTCAGCGCGACCGAGTAGAACTCGCCGGTCGAGTCGTCGCCCAGCAGCACGCAGCTCGGGTACTTCCAGGTGATGGCCGAACCGGTCTCGACCTGGGTCCAGCTGATCTTGCTGCGCGCGCCGCGGCATTCGCCGCGCTTGGTGACGAAGTTGTAGATACCGCCGCGGCCTTCCTCGTCGCCCGGATACCAGTTCTGCACGGTCGAGTACTTGATCTCGGCGTCATCCATCACGACCAGCTCGACCACCGCCGCGTGCAATTGGTTCTCGTCGCGCATCGGCGCCGTGCAGCCTTCCAGGTAGGAGACGTAGCTGCCTTCCTCGGCGACGATCAGGGTGCGCTCGAACTGGCCGGTTTCGCTGGCGTTGATGCGGAAGTACGTGGACAGTTCCATCGGGCAGCGCACGCCCTTGGGAATGAACACGAAACTGCCGTCGGAGAACACCGCCGAGTTCAGCGCGGCGAAGTAGTTGTCGCCGGTCGGAACGACGCTTCCGAGGTATTGCTTCACCAACGCGGGATACTCGCGGATGGCCTCGGACATCGAGCAGAAGATGACGCCCTTCTCGGCCAGTTCCTTGCGGAAAGTGGTGCCGACCGAGACCGAGTCGAACACCGCATCGACCGCAACGCCGGCCAGCTTGGCGCGCTCGTGCAGCGGCACGCCGAGCTTCTCGTAAGTGTCGAGCAACTCTTGCGGCACTTCGTCGAGCGAGGCGTACTTGGCCTTGGGTGCGCTGTAGTAGCTGATCGCCTGGAAGTCGATCGGTCCGATGTTGAGCTTGGCCCAGTGCGGGACCGGCATGGTCAGCCAGTGCCGGTAGGCGGCCAGTCGCCAGTCGGTCATCCACTGCGGCTCGTCCTTCTTGGCCGAGAGCGCGCGGATGACGTCTTCGTTCAGGCCAGGCGGCAGGCTGTCGGATTCGATGTCCGTGACGAAGCCGGCCTCGTACTTGCGGCCGAGTTGCTCATGGATCTCACGGTTATGGAGCTCGCGGTTTTCGATTACTTCGGTGGCCATTGGGCTGCCTACGGGTTGTTGCTGCACGGCGGGGTGACCCGCCTACGCGTTGGCCAGGTGCAGTTCGATGCGCCGGGCCTGAGGTTCGGAAGGGGGAGGCGGCGCCAGCATCTGCGCCAGGGTCACCCCGCGCAGCGCTTCGATCACGACGTCGTTGATGCGCCGCCAGTTGGCGCGCACGCCACAAGACTGCTCGATGCCGCAGTTGCCGGTATGGATGCTGCACTCGGTCATGCCGAGCGGCCCCTCCATGGCCTCGACGATCTCGAGCAGGCCGATCGCCTCCGCCGGACGGGCCAGTCGATAGCCGCCGTTGGCGCCGCGGAAGCCCTCGACCAGATCGGCCTGGGCCAGCGGCTTGAGCACCTTGGATACGGTGGTGGGCTCCAGACCGGCGCGTTCAGCCAGTTCCGAGGCGCTCAGCACGGCCTCGGAATGAAGGGCAAGGACGGTCATGACGACCGTCGCGTAATCGGTGAGTCGGGTAACACGGAGCATGGCGGCGGGGGAGGTTTTGAATCCGTACCGGAATTGTACGGTTTCAAGCCCGCGCGGCCAAGCGCGCGTCCCCGATCATTCAGGCGAGCAGGGGAATTCCCCGTTCAGGCGACCCAATCAGGCCTTGGGAGGCACAGCCGTCGGCAGCATGAGCTCGTAGTACGGAAGCGGCGGCTCCTCCCCGGGCGGCAGATACGCCGGGGCGGGCTCGCCGTCGGGCCCCAGCGACTTGATGAAATGGAAGATGGCGCGGCGATCGTCCTCGTTCATGGCGCGGACATTGAAGTCCGGCATGACCGGCCGGGTGCGCAGGTTGGC
>DATDBD010000086.1:0-11058 GCA_036525015.1 Lysobacter sp. | reverse complement strand
GCTGTGGGGAGCGCGGCGCCCGTGACGTGGCGCATCCAAGCTACCGCAGGAGTTGACCATGGCACTCAACATTGGCGAGACCGCCCCCGACTTCCAGGCCGACACTACCGAAGGTCGGATCTCCTTCCACGACTGGATCGGCGACAGCTGGTGTGTGCTGTTTTCGCATCCCAAGGATTTCACGCCGGTCTGCACGACCGAACTTGGCTACATGGCGCGCATCAAGCCGGAGTTCGACAAGCGCGACGTGAAGGTGATCGGCCTGAGCGTGGATTCGGTGGACGACCACAAGCGCTGGGCCCGCGACATCCATGAAACCCAGGGCGTCGCGCCGAACTATCCGATGATCGGAGACCCGGAACTCAAGGTGGCCAAGGCCTACGGCATGTTGCCGGCGGAGACTCCCGGCACTGCGCAGGGCCGCACGCCGGCGGACAACCAGACCGTGCGCAATGTCTTCGTGATCGGTCCGGACAAGAAGATCAAGCTCGAGCTGATCTATCCGATGACCACCGGACGCAACTTCGACGAAGTGCTGCGCGTGATCGATTCGATGCAGTTGACGGCCAAGCACAAGGTCGCGACACCGGTGAACTGGCAACCCGGCGAGGACGTGATCATTGCCGCGTCGGTATCTGATGAGGATGCGAAGCAGCTGTTCCCTGAAGGATGGACGGCGGAGAAGCCCTATATCCGCGTTGTGCATCAACCACGTGCGTGACGGAGCGCGCCCTCCTCCGCCGCATCACCAACCGCTGGCAAAAATCTCCCCCTCTCCGGCTTGCGGGAGAGGGTTGGGGTGAGGGCCGAGCAGCCGGCTGCCCCGACGGAATGACGACAGCGCCCGGGGCGGTCGCCTCAGGCGCTGCGCTTGTGCGCTTCCTCGATGATGCGCTTGTTGTCGATGCGCACGCGGCCGACCATCAGCAGGCGCATGTCCTGGACGATGTAGTCGGCCAGTGCGGCGTCATCGATTTCGTCGCCGTCGATGTCCAGGCGAAAATCCCAGCCTTTGAGGCCGCCTCCATTGCTGAAGGCGATCTCGAAATCGAAGACGACGCGCTTTTCTACAGCGCGCTTTTCGACAGCGCACTCTTCGACAGCGCGCTTCTCCACCACCTTGCCCGTCATCACGTCACTTCCCGGTGCGCTGGCTCAGCGCCACGCTGCCCAGAATCATCGCGCCGGCGATGCCCATCGTCGCGGTCAGCGGCTCGTCCAGCAGCAACCAGGCCCATGCCACGCCGAACACCGGGATGAGGTAGGTCACCGTGGAAGCACGGCCCGGGCCGATGCGCGCAATCAGCCGGTAGTACATGACGAAGGCGAGCCCCGTGCACAGCATGCCGAGCATGCCGGCGGAGAACCAGGACCTGGCAGGAATCGCATGCTCGGGCCACTGCGCGATCGCGAACGGCAATGTCAGCAACGCCGAAACACCGAGCGTGGCCGATGCCACCGCCGCCGGCGGCAGGCCGGTCAGGTGCCGACGCACGAGATTGAGTCCGACACCGTAGAGGAAGGCCGCGGCCGCGCCGGCCGCCACCGCCCAACCGATGCTGGCGCCGGCGGTCTTACCGCTGGCCAGCACCACCACGCCTGCGAAACCGACCAGCAACGCCATCACCCGGCGTCCTGCGATCTTCTCTCCGAAGAACAGGAAGCCGACCAGCGCGGTGAACAGCACCGTCATCGCGTTGGCAATGGCGCCGATACCGGCCGGCGCACGCTGCGCTGCCCAGGCGAACAGCATGAAAGGCACCGCCGAATTGATTGCGCCGATGATCGCCAGCTTGGGCCACAACTTCGCCGGGAACTGCGCACGCGCGCGCCACAGGAACGGCAGCAACACCAGCGAGCCCAACGCCAGGCGCACCTCGACCAGCGGCATCGCGCCGAAGTCGCGGGCAGCCACGCGCATGAAAAGGAACGAAGCACCCCAGATCGCACCGAGCAGCGCGAGTTCGAGCGGTGTCACCCAGCCACGCTCACGCGTGTCGGGAAGAGGAGAAGCGGTGGCGACGCTGTTCATCGAAAACCTCGTGGGGGAGGAGTTGTGTAGGTGACGCTCTCAGCCCTGCGTCGGGTGGAAGCTGTGCGTGATCGAGTCGAGACTGCCGCCGGCGGCGAGGAAGGCGCTGGTGCTGACATTGAGGCCGATCAGCCGCACGCCCGATTCGGTGCGCGGCCGGTGGCGGCTGTCGGGCGCGAAGGCGACGTAGGTGCCGGCGCCGTAACGCGCCTCGCCCTCGATCACCTCGCCACTGATGACGTAGAACGACTCGCCGGTGTCGTGATGGTCGTAGTACGGCCATTGCGCGCCGGGGGCCATGTCGACCACCCAGACGCGCACGCCAGGGTTGCTGGGCAGGTCGCGACGCGAGCAGCCCTCGCCGATCACGATGGCGGGAACCTCGTCGATGGGCATCGCCTGCAGTTCATCGTTGGCCAGCTCTTCGTTGGAAATCACGCGCACCTCGCTCATCGCTTGCTCACAGATTCAGGACGGAACTGGCGGGCCTGCGTGGCCCGACGACAATCTGACTCTTGCCGTACGTCTATTTTCCAGTGCCACGCAAGCGCCACAAGCGCATACTTTGTCGGTCAGACACAAATCAGATTTGAGGCTCGTATGGCCCTGCGTGCGGACTGGCTACCGGCCCTGGCGGCGTTCGAATCGGCGGCGCGCCACCAGAACTTTGCCCATGCCGCCGAGGAACTGCACCTGACCGCCAGCGCGGTCAGCCATCACGTGCGCAAGCTCGAGGCGCGGCTGGGCGTGGCGTTGTTCCAGCGCCATGCGCGCGGGGTGTCGCTGACCGCCGAAGGCCGCCAGCTGGCCGATGCCGCCGGCAGCGCGATGGCCGACGTCGACGGCGTGCTGAGCAGCCTGCATGGCAGCCGCGACGAGCAGGACCGGGTGCGCATCACCACCCTGCACTCGCTGACCTACACCTGGCTGATGCCGCGCCTGCCGGAGTTCCGGCAGCGCCATCCGCACATCCGGCTCAGTGTCGACACCGAGATCGCACTGACGCGCTTCGACGAGGGCGGCCCCGACCTGGGCATCCGCCACGGCCCCGGCCACTGGCCCGGACTGACCGCGCACCTGCTGATGGACGACCGTTTGTTCCCGGTCGCCGCGCCGACCTACCCGGGACTGGACGCGATCAGCGAGCCCGCGCAGATCGCGCAACTGCCGCTGATCTCCGACCATGCCCGCCAAGGCTGGCACGACTGGTTCCGACACGCCGGCGTGCATGGTCCCAAGCTGGAGGAGCGCTACACCTTCAGCGATAGCACCGACGCGATGAGCGCGGCGGCCTTCGGACTGGGCGCGGTGCTGGCACGCGAACGCATTGCCCAGCCCTATTTGGACAGCGGGCGACTGCAGCGCCTGCCCGGCCCGGCGTTGACCGCACGCTGGAGCTATTTCGTGGTGTACCCGTCGCATCGCCGGCTCCGCCCGGCGGCGCAGGCATTCGTGGACTGGGTGCTGGCCCAGGTCGTTTGAGCACCAGCGAAAGCTGGAATGACGTCATGCGGCATGCAGGCTTGATGGAGTCAGGCTTCGCCGGAATGACCTCACCGGCCCGGCTTGCGCGGCTTCGTCACCGGCCTCTTCGCCGGTTTGCGCAGCGCCGCTTCCTGCGCCAGGCGCAGCCACGGCTGCAGCGCCTCGGACGACTCGAGCGCCTCTTCCGGCAGCGACCAGTAGCTCATCGTGATCGGGCGCTGCTGGCCCAGGTACACATACGGCGCACCGCCCGCTTTCTCGAACCGCGCCGTGGTCTGCTCGTCGGCCTTCAGGTACAGCGCGTCCTCGATCAGCACGCCGATCAGCAATCCGTCCAGGTAGATCCCGTAGCCGCCGAACATGGCTCGCGCCGTCAGGTGACCCGACTGCGTGCACAGGTCCTGCAGGTGGGCGATGAGGGCCGCGCTCAAATGTGTTTCCAGGTCGAACCGGTGATGCCGAGATTGTCACAGGCCGCCGCCGCGCGCACATCGCCCCGACTGCGGCGAGAATAGCGGGCAGTGACCTCAGCCCCCATCCGATGAACCCGACCAGCAAGGCCCACCTGCAAATCCATTTCTGCGTGCTGCTTTGGGGCTTCACCGCGATCCTGGGCAAGATGATCACGCTGCCGGCGCTGCCACTGGTGTGGTGGCGCATGCTGCTGGTGATCGCCGCGCTGGCGCTGGTGCCGCGCGTCTGGCGCGGACTGCGGGCGATGACGCCGCGATTGATCCTGGCCTACTGCGGCATCGGCGCGCTGGTCTCGCTGCACTGGCTGACGTTCTACGGCGCGATCAAGCTCTCCAACGCCTCAGTCGGCGCGACGTGCATGGCGCTGGGCACCGTGTTCGTGGCGATGATCGAACCGTGGCTGACGCGCACGCGCTTTTCCAAGCGCGAGCTGGCGCTGGGCCTGATGGTGCTGCCGGGCGTGGTGCTGGTGGTCGGCGGCGTGCCCGCGGGCATGCGCGCGGGCATCGCGGTCGGCGCGGTGTCGGCGCTGCTGGTGGCGCTGTTCGGCTCGCTCAACAAGCGCCTGGTCGAACACGGCGATCCGCTCACCGTGACCGCGCTGGAACTGGGCGCAGGCACCGTCATGCTCACCTTGCTGGCGCCGTTGATGCCGATGCTGTTTCCCGCGTTCGCCGGCGATCTGCTGGTGGTGCCCGGCGGCCGCGATTTCGCCCTGTTGCTCGGCCTGGCACTGGCATGCACGCTGTTGCCGTTCACGCTGTCGCTGGTGGCGCTGCGCCATATGAGCGCGTTCGCGCAGCAACTGGCGGTCAACCTGGAACCGGTCTACGCCATCGTGCTGGCGGCGCTGCTGCTGGGCGAGCAACACGAACTCAGCAGGCTGTTCTACGTCGGTGTCGTCATCATCCTGGCGGCGGTGTTCATCCACCCCCTGCTCGGCTCGCCGCGGCCGCTTCAGCATCCGGAGGTGCTGGGCACCGCCGAGGCCAAGGGCGCCGCCGAATAGCCGTCATGCTGCGCCGTTCAGGCCGGTCGGCGTGGCCTGATGCGTTTTTCATGGCAGGCTAAGGGGGACTTCGCCATCACACACGGTCCGCGCATGTATCTCGAGCACTACGGCCTGCAGCAGCCGCCGTTCTCGATCACGCCCGATCCGCGCTTCGTATTTCTCAGCGAGCGCCATCGGGACGCACTCGCGCACCTGCTGTTCGGCATCGGCCAGGGCGGGGGCGGCGGGTTCGTCCAGCTGACCGGCGAGGTCGGCACCGGCAAGACCACCTTGTGCCGGCTGCTGATGGAGCAGGTGCCGGAGAACACACGCGTCGCGCTGGTGCTCAACCCGCGGCTGTCGCCGGTGGAAGTGCTGGAGACCATCTGCGAGGAATTGCACCTGGACCTGGGCGGTGCCCACGGCAGCGTCAAGGCGCTGGTGGACCGGCTCAACGTCTACCTGCTGGACGCCTACGCGCAGGGCCTGTGCGTGGTGCTGATCATCGACGAGGCGCAGAACCTGTCGGTCGAGGCCCTGGAGCAGGTGCGGCTGCTGACCAACCTGGAAACGCCGACGCAGAAGCTGCTGCAGATCCTGCTGCTCGGCCAGCCCGAGCTGCGCGAGATGCTGGCGCGCGACGACATGCGCCAACTCGCGCAACGCATCACCGCGCGCTACCACCTGACACCGCTCGACGCGGCCGAGACCGGCGAGTACCTGCGCCACCGCTACCGCGTTGCCGGCGGACAGCGCTTCCCGTTCTCCGCGGCGGCGGTGCGGCGCATCCATGCCCATTCCGGCGGCGTGCCGCGGCTGGTCAACGTGATCGCCGAACGCGCGCTGCTGGCTGGCTATGCGCACGATGAAACCTCGATCGACGCACGCTGGGTCAACCGCGCCGCGCGCGAGGCGCTGGCGCCGCCAAGGCCGCGCGACCTGGCCTTGTGGCGGGTCGCGACCGCCCTGGTGGCCGTCGTTGCGCTGACGGCGGCGGCGTGGACCTGGTGGCCCCGCCCGCCTCGCCCCTCGCCCGTCGCCAACGCGCAGGCAATGCCAAAAACCGCGAAGACCGCGAACTCCGTTAAACCCGAGACTAAAACCGCGACGGCCATGAAGCCCGCGCCGAAGGCACTACGACTGGACGAGGACAGCCTGCTCGCCCGACTGGGCACCGCCGAGCCGTCGCCGTTGCCGGCCTGGCGCCAGTTGTTGGCGACGTGGCAATTGCCCGCCACCGATGCCGATGCCGCCGCGGCGTCGGCCTGCCCGGCTGCGCTCGCGCCTGGCGTGTATTGCGTGCGCGGCCAGGCGCGGTTGGACAAGCTGGCGGCGCAAGGACGTCCAGCGCTGCTGCGCCTGCAATCGGGCGGCAAGGAACACTGGGCATTGCTGCAAGGCGCCGACGCGGTCAACGTGCGTCTTTGGTTGGGCGGCGTTTCCGTCGATACCAGCCGCGTGGCTCTGGAACACCTGTGGACCGGCGACTATGCGGCACTGTGGCGCGGCCCCGCCTACTTCGACGCACCGCTCGCGATGGGTGCGCAGGGACCGGCCATCGGCTGGATCGGCAAGCGCCTGACGCCGGGCTACGAACCGGCGCAACGGCCGTCGGCCACGCTGGACGATGCGATGATCGAAGCGGTGCGCCGCTTCCAGCGCGCGCGAGGCCTCGACACCGATGGCGTCGTCGGTCCGGAAACGTTGCTGGCGTTGTCTGCCGGTGAAAATGGTCCACGCCTGCAACGGGTTCTGGAGTAAGGCATGTCGCTGATTCTCGATGCCCTTCGCAAATCCGAAGCCGAACGCCGTCGCGGCCAGTCGCCCGACCTCTACTCCGAACTGCCGCCGCCATCGCGGCGCGCGGCGAAGCGGATGCTGCCGTGGCAGTGGCTCGCGCTCGCCGCCGGCACGTTGGCCATTGCAGGCTGGGCCGCGCGCGTGTACTGGAGCGAAGGCCCGGCGGGTGCCCCCAACGCCGTTGCAGCGGTCGACGCGCGTGACCTCGTCAGTGCCGGCTCGGGGCCATCGGATGTCCCGCCGTCACCCGTCCGCATCGACGCAGATTCGATTCCACCGGTCACGATGCCCACCGCCGCCGCCACGCCTGGGCCTGCGACGGCGGCGTCGCTCCGAGCTACCTCAAGGGTGACGCCAGCGGTATTCACACCCGCTCCTGCTGGACCTGCCTCTGCGAGCCCCACGCCGCAGGCTCCGGCGAGGCCCGACCCGGCCGTGGCGGAGGCCCCGATGGTGGCGGCCATGTCCGCGGCGCCGCCAAGGCCGCGCGAAACCCTCGCGCCCGCGCCCGCGCCGGCACCCGCGATCGAATTGCCGCCCGAGCCGGCGAGCCCAGCCAGGGCCGAAACCCAGCCCGCCCCCGCTACCGCCGCGCCGCTGCGTCTGTCCGACCTCAGCACCGCCGATCGCCAGCAACTGCCGCCGTTGAAGATCAGCATGCACATGTGGGGCCAGGGCCCGACGCAGCGCTTCGCCATCATCGACGGCGCGCGCGTGACCGAGGGCGACCGTATCGGCCCGGCCGTCGTGGACGAAATCAGCGCCGACGGCGTGGTGCTGGCCTGGAACGGAACGCGCGTGAAGCTGCCGGTGCGCTGACCCAGGGCCGGCCGCAGGGTTTACCGCACCGCGCCATGCACTGGCGCGGGGCTGGACTATCATCGAGCCACATTTCTTGGGGAGTCGCCATGAACACGAATACCCAGCAGGATCTCGGCAAGCTCATCCTTCGCATCGCCCTCGGGTCGCTGGTGCTGCTGCATGGCGTCAGCAAGCTCGATGGCGGCCTGGACGGCATCATGAAGATGGTCGAGACGCAGGGCTTCCCCGCCTCGTTCGGCTACGGCGTGCTGGCCGGCGAAGTGCTGGCGCCGCTGCTGGTGATCACCGGCTTCTTCTCGCGCATCGGCGGCATCCTGATCGTGCTCAACATGATCGTCGCACTCTATCTGGTGCACCAGGGCGACATCGGCCACCTCAACGAGCAGGGCGGCTGGGCGATCGAACTGCAGGTGATGTACCTGGCCACCGCGGCGGCGATCGCGCTGATCGGGCCGGGCAAGTACGCGTTCAACCAGCGCTGAAGAGCGCCCTCACCCAATCCCTCTCCCGCAGACGGGAGAGGGGCTCGAAATCCGGCGAACTGGTCGAACTGGTCGAACTGGTCGAACTGGTCGAACTGGTCGAACGGCTCGAACCGGTCGAACCACATCTTGTCTCCCTTCTCCCGCGTGCGGGAGAAGGTGCCCGAAGGGCGGATGAGGGCGCTGTTCGAGCACCCCAACCCTCTCCCCAAACGGGAGAGGGCACGAACCAAGCCTGGCGCACTTACAGCCGGCTGACCCGGAACTTCCTTCCCTTGATCTTCCCCTCGCGCAGCCGCGTCAGCGCCTGCGCCGCCTGGCCGCGCGCGACCGCGACATAGGCACGCGTGGCGAACACGTCGATTTTGCCGATCGCATCGGCCTTCAACCCCGCCTCGCCGGTCAATGCGCCGAGGATGTCGCCCGGCCGCAACTTGTCGCTGCGACCGGCATCGATGCGCAGCGTCGTCATCGCCGCGGGCGGCACGTTGGTGGCCTTGCCGGACAACGGCGTCGCCTTGAACCACTGCAGCGGCGCGCCCTGGCGCTCCTCGATGGCGCTGGCACGCCCGACTTCGCGAGGCGTGGACAGGCTCAGCGCCAGGCCATCGGCGCCGGCACGGCCGGTGCGGCCGATGCGGTGCACGTAGGTGTCGGCGTCGCTGGGCAGGTCGTAGTTCACCACCATCGCCAGCTCCTTGACGTCGAGTCCACGCGCGGCCACATCGCTGGCCACCAGCACGGTGCAGCTGCGGTTGGCGAAGCGCACCAGCACCTCGTCGCGGTCGCGTTGTTCCATGTCGCCATGCAGCGCCAGCGCGGTGAAACCGTAGTGCGCCAGTGACCCGGCCACCTCGTCGACGTCGCGGCGCATGTTGCAGAACACCACGCACGATTCCGGCCGCTCCTGCAGCAGCAGCGCCGCCAGCAGCGGCGTCTTGCGCGGCGCGTCGATCTCGTAGAAGCGCTGCTCGATCGCCGCGTGGCGCTCGCCACCCTCGACCGTCACCTCGACCGGGTCGCGCAGCATGCCGCGGCTGATCGTGCGCACTGCATCCGGGAACGTTGCCGAGAACAGCAGGCCCTGGCGCGATTTCGGCGTCTTGCCGACGATTTCGCGGATGGGCTCCTCGAAGCCCATGTCGAGCATGCGGTCGGCCTCGTCGAACACCAGCGTGCGCAGGCCCGAGAAGTCCAGCGCGCGCTTGCGTAGCAATTCCTGGATGCGACCCGGCGTGCCGACCACGACATGCGGAGCGTGCTCCAGCGAGGCCAGTTGCGGGCCCAGCGGCATGCCGCCGCACAGGATCGACAGCTTCAGGTTGGGAATGGCGAAGGCCAGCTTGCGCAGCTGCTTGCCGACCTGGTCGGCCAGTTCGCGGGTCGGGCACAGCACCAGCGCCTGCGTGCCGCCTACCGTCGCATCCAGCCGGTGCAACAGCCCCAGGCCGAAGGCCGCGGTCTTGCCGCTGCCGGTCGGCGCCTGCGCGATCAGGTCGCGTCCGTCGAGGATCGCCGGCAGGCTGTGGGCCTGCACGGGCGTCATCTGGCTGTAGCCCAGCGCCTGCACGCCCTGCATCAGCGCGGGGGCCAGGGCCAGGTTGGAGAAGCAATCGGGGAGAAGTTCAGTCATGCGCCCATGATCGCAGCATCCGGCCGAGCACGGGCTCCACCGATCGGTCAGGGCACGAAAGGAGGGTCGAAAGCCCGCGCAGCACCGGGTGACGGCGACCGCGGACATGGCCTGCGCCCGCCTGCCCCCACGTTCGCCCTTGCGGGTAAGCGGCATTCCTGCCGCGCTGCCGTGCGGGAGCGCATGTCCGATCGCAACGACCAGATCGAGCTGGCCACGCTGGTGGTGGGAGTCACCGGCCATCGCAAGCTTCTCGAGGCGGAAATCCCGGCGTTGCAGGCGCAGGTGCGCGACTTCCTGCTCGACCTGCAACAGCGCTATCCGGGATTGCCGGTCGTGCTGCTGTCGTCGCTGGCGGAAGGCGGCGACCAGCTCGCGGCGCAGGTGGCGCTCGACCTGGGCCTGCGCGTGATCGCTCCGCTGCCGCTGCCGGTCGAGTTGTATCGCCACGATTTTGACGATGCCAGTCGCGCCGTGCTCGATCGCCAGTTGCGACAGGTCGAGACGCTGGTGCTTCCGCTGCGGCACGACAGCCACCACGACGCCATCGCTCACCCGGGATTGGCACGCGACCAGCAATACGCGCAGGCCGGCATCTTCGTTTCCAGCCACTGCCACATCCTGCTGGCGCTTTGGGATGGCCGCGATTCGGAAAAGCTCGGTGGCACCGCGCAGGTCGTGCGTTTCCACTTGCAAGGATCGCTGCCGGGCCAGATCGACCGACGCCGCGGCGTCGCGCTGGCGCGACTGGGACTGGACGAGGACACCCTGGTCTATCACCTGCAGGCCAACCGCGAGCATGAACCCGAAGGGCTTGCGATGCCGGGTCGCTGGCTCACCGCCGACGAGGACATCGTCGCCCACGAGCTGCTGCCGCCGGCTTTCGATCTGATGTTCCAGCACCAGGCCGAATTCAACGCCGACGTGCGCAAGTACTCGCCGGCGATCCGCGAGCAGTTCGTGCTGGAGTCCGCGCGCGATCCCGATCCCGCCCCATGCCCGATCGAGTCGCTGTTCGTGGCCACGGACTGGATGGCGCGCACCTACCAGCGCCGCGTCGGGCACGTGCTGCGTATCGTCTACCTGCTGGCAGCGGCGATGGGGTTCACGTTCTTCACCTACACCCACATCAACGCGCACGCCGTCGTCATCAACCTGTTCCTGGTGTTCTTCCTGGCCGGCATGGGCGTGGTGTTACTGGCGCGGCGGCGCGAGTGGCAGCGCAAGCACCTGGACTATCGGGCGCTGGCCGAAGGCCTGCGCGTGCAGTCGTACTGGCGTCGCGCCGGCATCGTCGATCTCAACTCGCCTGCGTTTGCCCACGACAACTTCCTGCAGA
>DATDBD010000085.1:0-3793 GCA_036525015.1 Lysobacter sp. | reverse complement strand
GGGCACGATGAAGTCCATGTAGGCGATGCCGTCCATCGATCCGACGCGCGAGCCGATCAGGCCGCCGAAGATCAGGAAGTACAGCGACATCGTGATCGCCGGCGGCACCAGGGTCTGTCCCCAGATGCGCAGGATGCGGGTTATCTCGCGGCGCACGATGGTGCCCAGCGCGACGAGGTTGCGCTGCAGGTCGGTCTGTTCGTTGGCGATGGCGCTCATGTGCTCTTGCCTTCTCTTGCTCCTCCCCTTGCGCGCAACGCAGGGGAGGTTGGATGGGGTTGCTTTGGCTTTCACTGACTTGTGGAGGAGCACAAGCACCCTCCCCGGCCCTTCCCTGCACTACGCGCAAGGGAGGCGGTTTTACGGCTACGCCACCTGTTCCGGCGGCGTCTGCGCGGTGCTGTCCTGCGCGTTCTCGCCGGTCAATCGGACGAACAGTTCCTCGAGCCGGTTGGACTTGGTGCGCATCGAACGCACGCGGATGCCGGCATCGTTGAGGCTGGCGAAGACGCGGTTGAGGTCCATCGCGCGTGGCATTTCGATGTCGAGCGTGTGGTCGTCGTTGGCCACCAGCGTGGTGCCTTCGATCATCGGCAACGTCGCCGGCAACTGGCCGTCGATGTCGAGCAGGAAGCCTTCGACGTCGAGCTTGGCCAGCAACGCCTTCATCGGGCCCTGTTCGACGATGCGGCCGCGGTCGATGATCGCCAGGTTACGGCACAGGCTCTCGGCCTCTTCCAGGTAGTGCGTGGTCAGGATGATCGTGGTGCCGGCGGCGTTGATCTCCTTGAGCGTCTTCCACATGCCGCGGCGGATCTCGATATCCACGCCCGCGGTGGGCTCGTCGAGGATCAGCAGGCGCGGCTGCGTCATCATCGCCCGCGCGATCATCAGGCGGCGCTTCATGCCGCCCGACAGCGTGCGGCTCATCATCGTGGCCTTCTCCCACAACTGCGCGCGCTTGAGCTCGACCTGCGCACGGCGCAGCGCCTCTTCGCGCGGAACGCCGTAGAAGCCGGCGTAGTTGACCAGGATGTCGAGCGGCTTCTCGAACATGTTGAAGTTCAGCTCCTGCGGCACCAGGCCGATCAGGCGCATGGCGGCCTCGCGCTGGCGCGCCAGGTCGACGCCGAAGATCGACACCGAGCCGGCCGACAGATTGACCAGCGAGCTGACGATGCCGATCAGGGTCGACTTGCCGGCGCCGTTGGGGCCGAGCAGCGCGAAGAAGTCGCCGGGCGCGACATCGAGCGAGACGCCCTTGAGCGCCTGCACGCGGGTGTCATATGTCTTGCGCAGATCGCGCACGGACAGGGCGGGGATGGGGGCGGCGGCGGGAGCCGCGGCGGTCTGATTCATGTCGGGGAAGCCTGGCGCCGCGGGCCCGCGGCCATCATCGGGTCGATACCGTTAGTATAGGCGGCCTCGTGGCGGCACTTGTGGCCACGCACTGTTGCAGCCTTGTCGGTACTCCCGTGGCCATCCAGCACTTCCCGCTCAAACTCGTTTCCCGCCGCATGCTCGCCCCGACCGTGGGCCACTACACCTTCGTGCGCGACGACGGCCAGCCGCTGGACTACATCCCGGGCCAGTTCATCCAGGTCCACTTCCAGTACGCCGAGGGCACTGCGACCAAACGCAGTTATTCGCTGGCGACCATCCACGACCACGCGCTGGGCCCGGGCGAAGCCGTCGAGATCGCCGTCAGCTACGTGCCCGGCGGCGCGGCGACGGCGTTGTTCGAGGGCCTGGATATCGGCGGTACGGTCGACGCCAGCGGTCCGTTCGGCCGCTTCTGCCTGATGCCGGCCGATTCGAACAAGCGCTACCTGCTGATCGGCACCGGCACCGGCGTGACGCCTTACCGCGCCATGCTGCCCCAGCTGGAGACGCTGATGCGCCAGCGCGGCGTCCAGGTGGTGCTGCTGTTCGGCTCGCGCACGCCCAAGGAATTGCTGTACGGCGACGAGTTCCGCGCCTTCGCGGACAAGCACTCCAACTTCCGCTTCGTGCCGTGCTTCTCGCGCGAACTGCCGGACAACCCGCACCCGGACGTGCGCCAAGGCTACGTGCAGCAGCACCTGGCCGAGTTCGCGCCTGACCTGGCGCACGACATTGCCTACCTGTGCGGCAACCCGAACATGGTCGACGCCTGTTTCGACACGCTGAAGGGCTTCGGGCTCCCGGTGCCGCAGATCCGTCGTGAGAAGTACGTCAGCAGCAAGTAAGCCGCACATGGCCACGCGTGCGGCGCGTGGCACCGCGCTTCCCAAGCGGGGCCGCTGACCACGCCCCTCATCGGTCACGTTCTTCCCGACGCTCCCGTCTGTCATGCTTGAAGGCGCTTTGCCTTAGGGATGAGAGGACGTCATGCGCAATACCCCTTTATGGATCACCACGCTGGCGGCAGCGTGCCTGCTGTCGGCCTGCAAGGACGATGGCACCCGCGCCGCCGTGGATGGCGGTGCGGCAGTGCGCAAGTTCGGCGCGATCGCGTTCGAACCTTGCACGCTGGCGAGCCCGATGGCGCCTACGAGCATCGACGCGCAGTGCGCGAAGTTCGACGTCGCCGAAAATCCGGCGCGACCCACGGGCCGCAAGATCAAGCTGAGCATCGCCTGGCTGCCCGCCAGGGATCAGGGCGGCGGCACGGCCGATCCAGTCTTCTTCCTGGCCGGTGGCCCCGGCCAGGCGGCCACGGAGTATGCCGCCCAGGTCGACATGGCGCTGCGCGATGTCCGCAAGCAGCGCGACATCCTGCTGATCGACCAGCGCGGCACCGGCAAGTTGAGCCCGTTGCTGTGCCGCGACAGCGCCGGCAAGGAACTGGCCTTGCCCGAGACCGTCGAGGCCGACGCCGATGCGATCGCCGGGTTCGCCCACCGTTGCGCGCAGGCGCTCAGCGGAAAGGCCGATCCGCGTTTCTATACGACCACCGAAGCGGTGCACGACCTTGAGACGGTGCGGCGCGCATTGGGCGTCGACCAGGTCAACCTGGTCGGCGTGTCGTACGGCACCCGCGTCGCGCAGCAGTACGCGGCGCGGCATCCGCTGCACACGCGATCGATCGTGCTGGACGGCGTCGCGCCCAATACTCTGGTCGTCGGCGCCGAGTTCGCCCGCACTTTCGAGCGCGCCCTGGGCCTGCAGGTCGCCCAGTGCCAGCAATTGCCCAGTTGCCGCAAGCGCTATCCGCAGGACCTGCGCGCGCAATTGCGTGGGTTGAAGACGCGACTGAAAGCATCGCCGGTCGAAGTGGAGTACCGCGATCCGTCCTCGGGCGTGATCCGGCGCGACACGCTCACCGGCGACACCGTCGTCGGCCTCACGCAGATCTTTTCCTACATGCCGCAGATGGCGTCGCTGCTGCCGGTTGTGATCGACGAGGCGGACCACGGCCGCTATGCACCGCTGATGGCCTTGGCGCAGATGATGACGCGCGAGATGGGCGGGCAGATGAATCGTGCCATGCAATGGTCGGTGATCTGCAGCGAGGACGCCGTCCGTTATCGCGCCGATCCGGCCGATGCGGATACCGTCCTGGGTGCGGACGTGGCCGGCGCGTTCTTCGCCGCATGCCGGAACTGGCCATACGGCCAACGTCCGGACGATTTCAACAAGCCACTGCAGTCGCAGGTGCCCGCGCTGCTGCTGTCAGGCGAGATCGATCCGGTGACGCCACCTCCGTACGGCGAAGCGGTGCTGAAGGGTTTGCCGAACGGCCGCCATCTGGTGCTTCGTGGACAGGGCCACAACGTCAGCGGCGTGGGCTGCCTGCCCAAGCTGGTCGGGC
>DATDBD010000084.1:0-5094 GCA_036525015.1 Lysobacter sp. | reverse complement strand
CCCATCAGCAGCATGATCAGGATGCCGACCAGCGGGCCGACATAGGGCGCGAAGTTGAGGATCGCCGCCATCGTGCCCCACAGCAGCGCCTCCTGCAGCGGCACGCCCATCCAGTACAGCGCGCCGGCCAGCGCCAGGCCCAGCAGCGTATTGATGATGGTGATGGTCAGCACGTAGCGCGAGATCTCGCGCTCGATCGAATACAGGATGTCGACGGTGAGCTTCTTCTGCTGGCGCGTGGGGAACAGCGCGATCGCGTTGCGCTGCAGCGACTCGCCATAGACCATGAAGAAGAACGTCAGCAGCACCACCGCCAGCACCGAGGCGATGCGCCGCGGCGTCGCGGCCAGGGCTTTGTACGGTTCGTTGACCTCGGTGCGCACCACCTGCACCGGCTTGCCGGTGGACTCGCCGCCAGCGGCTCGGGCAATGTTTTGCGCCGCGCGGTTGGCGTCCTGCATCGGCTTGGTCATCTCGCGCAGCTTCGGCGCGAGCTGCTTCATCTCGCGAGGCACCTGCCGGATCCATTCGCCGGCCGGCTCGACCAGTTGGCTGCCCAGTAACCCGCCGGCCGCCAGTCCGCCGGCCAGCACCAGCACCGCGCCGAGGTAGCGCGGCACCCACAGCCGCTGCAGGCCACGGATGATCGGGTTGCCGACCAGTGCGAAGAACATCGCCAGCAGAATCGGCAGCACCAGTGCCTGCGCGGCCCACAGCGTGTAGCCGACGGCCAGCGTGGCCAGCAGCATCACGGCGGTGCTGGCGCGGGGCCGTGGCACGGTCGCCGGAGTCGGTTCGTCGCCGATGGGCTGATCGCGGGCGGGTAGATCTTCTTGAGGGCGTGGTTCGATCAAGGCTCGATCGGTTCGGAAGCGGCGGCGCGTGCAGCTTGCATCTCCATCTCCGCGCGCGCCAGCGCTTCGGCTTCGGGATCGGCCCCGTGCGCCGCTTTCTGTGCGCTGCCGGCGGCCTGTTCGGCCTGGCTGGCGGCGACCTGCGCGCTGCCGCCGGCGAACAGGCCCGATACCATCGACACCAGTTGCATCAGGCCGCCGCTCTTGCCGACGGCACGCAGCGGCTCGGCGCGGCCGATCATGAAACCGCTCACCAGTCCGGCGATGACGATGCGCCCGGGCGTCCAGGCGTCCAGCCATGAACGCTTGAGTTGGCGCAGGTCGGCGGCCACGCTGCGCTCATGCGCTTCCAGCGCGGTCTCGGCTTGTTTCACCTTGGCGATGAGCTGCTCGAAGCGCATGCCGGGCTCAGGGCGGGGTGATGTCGACGCCGCGCCGGTCCTTCGGCGGCCCCTGTTCCTCGCTGCGATCGCGCTCGTCGTGCGCGGCGCGGCGCGCCGATTCGGCCGAGTCGGCACTGGGCATGAAGTCGGACAGCTCGCCGATGCCCAGCCGGGCCAGTTGTCGCCGCGTCGCCTTCAGGCGGGTGTAGTCGAAGTAATGCACCGCGCGCCAGCCGGCATACGCGGTGACGGCCAGGCTGAGCGCCGCGCCGACCAGGATCGATGCCTGCCAGGACAGGCCGAAGCTGTTGAGCACGATCACCAGCGTCGCCACCAGCAGCAGGAAGGCCGAAGCGCCGGCGGCGATCGCCACGCCGACGAAGGCGAGCGTGCGCCCCATCGCGCTGCGTGCCAGCGACATGTCCGCAGCCAGCAGGCTGCGCAGCGCCTTGGCTGCGTCGGCGGCGGCCGCCACGCTGGCGCGCCCGGCCGCGCCGACTTCGCGCACCGAATCGGCGATGTCGGGCTTGGGCCGCGGCTTGTCGGCCCCGTCGTCGCGATCGCCTTCTGCCGGGCTCATGTCGGGCTTATTCGCTGCTGCTGCTGCGGGTGAGCTTGGCGATGATCCAGCCGGCCGCGAAGGCGACGCCGAAGGACGCCAGCGGACGTTCGCGAATCAGGTCGGCCGCGCTCTCGACCAGGTCGCGGCCCTTGTCCATCAGCGCATCGACCTGCTCACGCGCCACGCCTCCGGCCGATTCGGCCGCGGAGATTCCCGACAGCGCACTGTCGGCCAGATCGGCTTTGACATTGGCCCTGCCGATCCTGAGTTCTTCGCCTGCTGCCGCTGCCGCGCCGCGCACGGCATCGCCGGCGTCGCTGGCTGCCTGCTTGAGATGTCCGCCGGCCTCGCCGAGGTGGGTCTTCATGCCGTCGCTGGGTGTGGGATTCATCAGGATTCCTCCGGTGGTGTCGATTGCGGCGGCAGGGCACTGGTCTATTGCATGGTCAGGTCGCCCCGCCGGTTCGCGCCACGCATCACGCGCAGGACCAACTGTGCCGGAGCCTGTGTGAAGCTCGCGCGGAAGCCCGGCAGATCCTCGAAGTTGCCGGAACTGGCGGCGATCACCACGTCGTCCTTCTGAAGACCGTTACGCGAGGCGCGGCTGCCGCGGGCCACCGACTCTACCAGCACGCCCGAGTAGCCCGACTGGCGCAGGCGTTCGGGCAGTTCGGCAAACACGGCGCCATCCAGGCGCGCGTCCAGTTCCACGCCCGCGAACGAGCGAGGCTGCTGGCGCAGCGTCGTGGACAGTTGCAGCGGCTTGCCGTCGCGGCGCACGTCGAGCGCGACGCGGCTGCCGACCGGCTGCAGCCCCTCGAAGTTGCGCAGTGCATCGCGCCCATCGATGCGCTCGCCGTTGGCGGCCACGACCACGTCGCCCGCGCGCACCCCCGCACCGGCCGCGGCGCTGCCCTTGAATACCTGCGTGACCAGCGCGCCGCGTGCCTCGTCCAGGCCCAGCGCCTTGGCCAGCGGCGCGGTCACGTCCTGGGATTCCAGGCCCAGCGTGCCGCGGACCACCTGGCCGTTGCGGGCGAGCTGGTTGACGACGTTGCGCGCCAGGCTGGTCGGGATCGCGAAGCCCAGGCCGATGTTGCCGGCCGCGCTGCCGCGCGGATTGAAGCTGGCGGTGTTGATGCCGACCAGCTCGCCGTTGAGGTTGACCAGCGCGCCACCGGAATTGCCCGGATTGATCGAGGCATCGGTCTGGATGAAGTTCTGGAAGCCCAGTCCACGCAGACCCGTGCGGCCGACCGCCGACACGATGCCCGAGGTCACCGTCTGGCCGATACCGAACGGGTTGCCGACCGCGACCACGAAATCGCCCACCCGCAGCGCGTCCGAATCGCCCAGCGGCAGCGCGCTGAGGTTCTGCGCCGGGATCCTCATCAACGCGATGTCGGTGTCGGCATCGGAGCCGAGGAACTCGGCCGCCAGCGTGCGCCCGTCGCTGAGCGTGATCGACACCGCGTCGGCGCCCTCGATCACATGGTGGTTGGTGATCACGTAGCCGCGTTGCGCGTCGATGATCACGCCCGAGCCCAGCGACTCGTTGATGCGCTCCTGGGTCAGCTCGGGAAACATGCGCCGGAACATCGGGTCGTCGCCGAACGGACTGACGCTGACGCGCTGCTTGGTGTGCACGCTGACCACGGCGGGGGTCACCCGCGCCAGCATCGGCGCCAGCGAGGGCAGCGGCGTGGTGCCGGCGGCGGCGGGCAGGGCCGCCACCGCTGGCGCGGCCGCCGCTGCGGCGGGCGCGGCCTGGGCCGGCGCCTCCAGCCCATCGCGGATCGCGGTGGCAGCAAAGCCACCGAACGCGGCGGCCAGGGACAGGGCGAGCAGCGTCTTGGTCGAGTTTTTCATCAAGGGGCATCGCGTCGCGAACGGAATTCGTTCAGTTTCGGCGCGAATTTTACAATTGATGCTGAAGATGCAGAGCGGCCCGTCGTGCAAGAACGCAAAGTGCCCGGATCGACCGGCGCCGGTGCGAATCGTTAGGGCGGTCCGGGCCGCTCAGAATTGACGCTGCAGGCCGAGCCACCAGCCGGCATCGGGAACATCCGCGCTGAGCTGGCGGGTGTGGTCCAGCGTCCCGGTCCATTCGCCGAAACCGGCGAGCAGCCCCAGGCTGACGCTACCGCTGTCCTGCTGTTGCGGCCACGCCGGCAGATCGAAGCGGACTTCGGGGATGGCGGCGAATGCCGCCCGTGGCGTCGTGCCATGGTCGGCGAGGCGATGCCGATAGCGTGCGTCGAGATCGAACTGCAACCAGCCGCTCGCGCCCAGGCGCCAGTCGCGCGCGTAGCGGGCACCGACCGAGCCATTCAGGAGTGCGGCGGAGGTCGGATCAGCGATCAGCTCCAGACCGGTCTCCCCCTGCTCGGCAAAACCATCGTCGCGCGACCAGGCGTAATCCAGGCCCACAAACGGCGACAGCCGCCCGCCTGCGATCCCGAGACGACGGCCGACCTCTCCCTGCATGTACGACTGTCCGATCCTCCGCTGCGAGTACGCCTCATGCACGCCCGCGTCGCCCAGGTCGATGCCGCGCTGGATCCACAATGAAGCATCGGTCATCCCGGCCATGCCGGTGGCGTACCAGCGCCCGCCGGCATCGCGGTAGTGGGCGTAGAGGTTGGCGCTGGACGACGGACCGTCGGCCTGTCCACCCAGTGAGCCGAACTGCATCCACGAACTGCCGAAGGCGACGCTGCCGCCGACCAGCCAGCGCGGCCCGAACCACGCGTCACGGCCGCCGACGAGGCCGGTGCCGCCAGTGCCTTGGGAGCGGTATTCGATCGGTGCCGTCCAGGCACCGGCAGTGACTGGCGTCAAGCGATCCAGGCGCGCATCGAGTTGGCGGGCGTGGGCGGAGGCCTGGTGGCCGAGGGCTTCGGGCGTGAGTGCGTGGACGCGACCGCCGAGGCTGTCGAGCGTGCGCAGCGCCTGGTCGCGGTCGCGGATGTGCTGGATCGAGGCGGCCGAATCGAGGAAGCGCTGCTGCGCCGGGTTCAATGCACTGGGCGGCAATCGGGCGAAGCGGTCGGCATGCTCGAAGGCGCGGTCGAGGTTTTCGGCGCTGGCGAGCTCGACCGGTCCGGCGATGCCCGCCGCCGTCATCGCCGAGGCCACCGAGATGCGGGTCGCGTCGAAGTAGACATCCTGGGCGGTGTAGCGCAGCGCGCCTTCAAGGAACAGGCCCTGTGTTTTCCATTCGTCGAATTGCCCGCTCACGCCCTCGGCCGCGTGCAACAGCAGCACGCTGGAGGCCGTTGGCAGTACGTAGGAC
>DATDBD010000083.1:0-4550 GCA_036525015.1 Lysobacter sp. | reverse complement strand
CTGATCGATCATGGCGGATTCCACAGTCGCCTGATGGCGATCATCGCGCTGGGCTACATGAGGAGCCGCGAGCACTTCGACCGGATCGCGCGTTTCCTCGACGATCGCAGCCCGATCGTGTCGCTGTGCGCGGCGCGCGCGTTGATGCAGATCGACTCCGCGCAGGCGGTCAGCATGTTCGTGCCCCATATCGTCAGCCGCAGCGACTGGTCGCAGGGCAGCGTTGCCGACATCCTGAAAGAAGGCGAGCCGGGCGCGGTGGCGAAGGAGTTGGGCGAGGTGGCCTTGCAGGCCAATGCCGAAGTGGCGCCGCGCCTGATCCGCTTCCTGGCCGGCGTGAACCCCGACCAGGCGGCGCCGGTGATCCGCAAGATCCTCGCCGACCCGCCGGACGACCGTCTGATCTCGACCTGCCTGCAGGTGATGGCGCATGCCGACGACCTGCCGCTGGTACGGCCGCTGCTGACGCATCCGCGTTGGCACGTGCGCATGCAGGCGGCCTCGGCGCTCGGGCGCATCGGCGAGCCCAGCGACGAGTATCTGCTGATGCCGCTGCTGACCGACGAGCAATGGTGGGTGCGCTACCGCGCGGCGCAGGCGCTGACCAAGCTGCCTTCGATCGGCGAGAAGGATGTCCTGAGGATCCGCCATGTGCAGACCGACCGGTTTGCCTGCGACATCCTCGACCAGGTGATAGCCGAACAGAAAATCGGGGTGCAGCAATGATCGACGTAACGATTTCTCCGGCGGTCATCGCCCTGCTGGACAGCATGCAGTGGATGTTCTTCGCCTACTTCATCTGCATCAACCTGGCCTACCTCGCGCTGACCTATGTGTCGGTGTTCGCCATCATCCGCTACATGCGCGAGCACGGCGTGCAGTATCTGCCGAAGAATTTCACCGCCTACCAGCCGCCGGTCAGCATCCTGGTGCCGGCCTGCAACGAGGAACGGACCATCGTCTCCTCGATCCGCTCGCTGTTGCGCCTGGGGTATCCGGACTTCGAGATCGTCGTCATCAACGACGGTTCTACGGACAAGACCCTCGAGGAAGTCATCAAGGCGTTCGGGCTGGTCGAGTTCCCGGAGGCCTACCGCAAGCGCCTGAAGACCGCCGACGTGCACAGGATCTACGCCTCGGCTCAGTACCCGAAGGTACGCCTGATCGACAAGGTCAACGGAGGCAAGGCCGACGCGCTGAACGCGGGCATCAACTGCGCGCGTTATCCGCTGTTCTGCGTCGTGGACGCCGACTGCATCCTGCAGCAGGACAGCCTGGCGCGCGTGGTGCAGCCGTTCTTGGAGGACAAGCAGACGGTGGCCGCCGGCGGCGTCATCCGCCTGGTCAACGGCTGCACGGTAAAGGATGGTTTCCTGACCGGCGTGGACCTGCCGCGCAAGCTGCTGCCGACCATGCAGATCGTCGAGTACCTGCGCGCGTTCCTATTCGGACGCCTGGGCTGGTCTCCGATGAACGCGCTTTTGATCATCTCCGGCGCGTTCGGCGTGTTCTACAAGGAGCGCGTGATCGCGGTCGGCGGCTATCGCAACGACACGGTCGGCGAGGACATGGACCTGGTGGTGCGCCTGCATCGCCAGCTGCGCAGCGAGCGCAAGGGCTATCGCATCACCTTCGTGCCCGATCCGATCTGCTGGACCGAGGCGCCGGAGGACTTGGGCTCGCTGAAGAACCAGCGCATGCGCTGGCAGCAGGGCCTGGCGGAAAGCCTGCTGCCGAACTGGCGGATGATGTTTCAGCGCAACGGCGGCGCGGTCGGTTGGCTGGCGTTCCCGTTCATGCTGTTGTTCGAATGCATCGGGCCGCTGATCGAAGTGCTGGGCTATGTCTCGGTGCTGGTGATGTGGTTCGCCGGCCTGCTGTCCGTGGACGCGCTGCTGGTGTTCCTGTTCGCGGCGGTCGGCCTGGGCGTATTGCTGTCGGTCAACGCGCTGTTCCTCGAAGAACTCTCGTTCCATCTGTATCCGCGCCCCATGCAGCAGCTGAGGCTGTTCATGGCCGCGATCCTCGAGAACTTCGGCTACCGCCAGCTCAATTCGGTGTGGCGACTGATGGGCATGGTGCGTTGGGTCGTGCGCCTGCGCGGGCGTTCGCGCTGGGGGCGGATCCGCCGCCATGCGACCTGGCAGCACGAGGGCGATCTTCAACCGCAGGAAGCGAGCGCCGGCTGATAGCGCGGCGCCGTTCGACATTCCGGATTCTGGACAGGACCTTATGACCCAACTTCTTGTTTCGCTGGTGCAGGCTGCCGCGCTCGCCGCAGTCGGCGCTCCCACGGCTGCGCTTGCTGCCGACGCCGCCGCAGTGCAGGCCGTCGAGACCGTTGCATCGGAAAGCTACGAACAGCAAATGGCGCGTGCCCGTGAGCTGGCCACGTCCGGCCAGCGCGATGCCGCGGTCGCGCTCTATACCTCGCTGCTCGAGCGTTCGCCCGGCAACTCCGACGTGCTGCTCGGACGCGGTCGTACCTATGCGTGGATGAAGCAGTGGCCGCAGGCCGAGGCCGACCTGCTGGCGGCGACCTCGCGGTCGCCGACCTATGCCGATGCCTGGTCCGCGCTCGGCGACATGTACATGTGGAGCGATCGTCCGGCGCAGGCGGTCGAGGCCTACGGGCAGTGGCAGGCGCTCAGCCCGACCAATGCCGAGACCTACATCGCACGCGGTCGCGCCTATCGCGATGCCGGCGACTACGCGGCGGCCAATGCCCAGTTCGATGCGGCGGCCGAGCACGGGGCCGATACCAAGGTCGTCAACGACTACAAGGCATCGCTGATGCAGGGCCTGCGCAAGCCCGATGCGGTGGTGCCGGAAGGCTATCGCTGGTCGGCGCGCCTGGGCGCAGGCACCATCGATTTCAGCCCGGATCGCGGGGACTGGAACGATTACATCCTGTCCATTCGACGTCACTTCGATCGCGGCTCGGTCGCACTCGAACTGATCCACGCCGATCGCTTCGACACCACCGACAACGCCTGGGCGATCGACGCCTACGTGCCTTTGTGGACCCGCGCCTATGCCAACCTGCGCTACCAGGACGGCCCGTCGGACGGCGTGCTCGCCGACCAGGCCTGGCGCGTGGAGGTGTTCCAGGGCGTCGGCAACGGCTGGGAGCTGTCGGGCAGCTACGACCACCTGGAGTTCGATGGCAGCACCGACTTCTACGGCGTCGGCATCGGCAAATACACCGGCGACTTCTACCTGCGCTATCGCGCGCTGTACGTCGCCGGCGGCAGCGGCGACCACGACCTGAGCCACCGCGGTCTGGTGCGTTACTACTACGCGGGCAACGCCGACGACTACGTCGAGCTCAATGGCGGCACGGGCAGCAACGATCCGCTGACCGACGTGTCCGGACGCGTGCAAAGCGACAGCCATTCGTCGATCGGCCTGGCCTTCGTCAAGTTCTTCGCCCCGCACTGGGGCATGAAGCTCGATGCCGGCTACGGCGACAACATCGACGGTTTCGACGAAACCGCGTTCGGCGCGTCGCTGTACGCACGATGGTGAGATCGTGACGCAAACGCTCCAATCGCAACAGGGCCGGGTAGGGGCGATGTTCTCCGGTGCCGTGACGCGATTCCTGGTGCTGCTGCCGGCGATGGTCGTGGCAGCGTTGTGCCTGCGCGGCTGGGGACTGCTCGCCGGTGTGCCCGCGGGCGGCTTTGCCGACGCGCCGACCGCGCGCCTGGTGGCGATGGCCTCGGGCTTCGACCTGCTCGTGTTCGCCAAATACCTGCCGGTGCTGTTCGTGCTGTCCTGGCCGTGGCTGCTGATCCGGCGCACGCCGTTGCGAGTGCTGGCGTTGGGCGCGTTCTGGACGCTACTGCTGGCACTGCAGATCGCGCTGGAGCAGTTCTATCTCGTTGCGCGCGTGCCGCTGGGTACGGAGCTGTTCGGTTACTCCTGGCAGGAAGTACGCACCACCGTATCGGCCGGCGCTCGCCTGGATGCACTGACGCTGGCCGGTTGGCTGGTGCCGCTGGTCGTGCTGTGGCTCGGTATCGCCACGCAGGCATCGCGTGCGGAGCGATCGCGCTGGCCGTCGCCGCGGCTGGCGGGTGGCGTGCTGATGTTGTCGCTGCTCGGACTGTGGTGGCTGCCCTCGCGTCCGGCGAATGGCGCATTCAGCACCGAGGCGGCCTACGATCTGGCGCTCAACAAGGCCGCTTACTTCGTCGAGGAAAACGCCGGTTACCTGGCGACGACGCACACGCAGCAGCGCGCCCCCGGTTATCCGGATGCGCGGTATCCATTCCTGCGGCGCGAGCGTACGCCCGACGTGCTCGGCGAGCATTTCGAACACTCCCAGGAAGGGCCGCCGAACCTGGTCTTCATCCTGGTCGAAGGGCTCGGGCGTTCGTTCTCGGGGCCGCGCGCTTCGCTGGGCAGCTTCACCCCGTTCCTCGACGAGTTGGCCGGGCGCAGCCTGTACTGGGAGAACTTCCTGGCCACGCAGGGCCGCACCTTCGGCGTGCTGCCGTCGGTGTTCGGCTCGCTGCCGCCGGGCGAGCGCGGATTCAACGCGCTGG
>DATDBD010000082.1:0-23323 GCA_036525015.1 Lysobacter sp. | reverse complement strand
GCGCGTAGGTGCGCGTGATGTCGCAGGCGTAGCCGTGGTGGCTGGCGCCGGCATCGATCAGGAAACTGCGCACCTGCCTGGGCGGCACCACGTCGCGTTCGGTGTAATGCAACACCGCGCTGTGCTCGTTGAGCGCGATGATGTTGTTGTACGGCAGCTCGGCCAGATCCTGGCCGGCGGCCTGGCAGTAGACCAGGTGGATGCCGAATTCGCTCGCGCCGGCGCGGAACGCGCGCTCGGCGGCACGATGCGCGCGCACGCCGCGGCGCGTGGCCTCGCGCATCATCGCGACCTCGTACGGCGTCTTGTAGGCGCGGTGGTACTCCAGGTAGTTCACCACCGCGACCGGGTTGTTCGGAGCGTACTGGTCCAGCGTACTTTGCGGCTCGCCCAGGATCGCGCAGCGCGCGACGTTGGCGGGCAGGTGCTGCAGCGCTTCCTCGGGCCGGCGGATCACAACGATGTCGAAATGCTCGACCCAGTAGCCGCTCGGCGCCGACGGCACGACATGCCAGTAATCGAACGGCTGCAGGAAGATCAGCTTCGGCTTCTGGCCTGGCGTGACCACCAGCCAACTGCCCGGGGCCTTGGTCAGCGGCAGCCAGGCCTTGAACTGCGGGTTCACCGCGTACGGATAGTCGCGGTCGTCGAACACGTGGTAGTGCAGCGTGCCGCTGGGCACGACCAGGTGGTCGAAGCCGCCGCGTTCCAGCGCCAGGGCGGTGCGGCGCTGCAGTTCGACAATGTGCTGCGGGTAGAGGGCAGAAACGGTGCTGGGAAGGGTCATCGCGTGAGCGGCCTGGCGGAATCAGCCGCATTTTGCCGCAAATCGCCCCGACCTATTTTGCCGAGGGCGGTTTGCAGGGGGCGGTTTTTGAGGACCTCTTTGCAGATGTGTCCAGACGGGCCGGCTTCGCGCCGGCCAGGGCTCATTCGTAGACCGCGCCAGGGGCGTCCAGCCACTGCCGCAATTGAAGCATCTGGCTTTCCAGCATCGTGATGAAGCGGAACCCGGTCCAGGTCTGGCCGGGCGCGCTGGCGCCGTCCTGCCAGAGCAGGTGCGCACCGACTTCGATCGGCAGGGCGCGGTCCGGTGCCTGGTACAGGTTGAAGCGGAACTGGTAGAGGCCGTCGTCGACCAGCGGGGCGCTGGCGATCAGCAGCATGCCCGTCTCGGAGAGGTTGCCGAGGTGGCCGACGACGTTGTCGGTCATCGTATCGACGACCTGGATGGTTTCGGGCACCTTGCGGCGGCGGACCCGGCGGAACTCGTCCGTCATGCAGGAGTCTCCTCGGCCGGGCCGAAGCCGGCGAAGTTGCGCAGGGCGTTCACCGCGGCATGCCAGGCTCGGTCGACCAGGCGACCCTTGTCGGCGGTGACGATGTGGGCCTGGCCGGCGGCGAGCATGCGCGCCAGGCTGTCCAGCGACTGCTCGCCGACGCGCTGGCCGCGCTGGTTGACGAACAGGGCGTTGTCGGTGACCGGGCTGTACCACGACAGGCGCCGACGGGTGACGTCGCCCTGCTGATTGGTGACGAACTCGAACCAGGTGCCGAAAGGCAGCGAGCGCAGCTGGTCGTAGCAGTGCTGTTCGTGCTCGCTGCGCGGCGGCGGGGCCGGCTTCGTTGGGCCGGTGTCCTCGCCCAGGCGACCGCGCGCCTTGAGCTTCATCGCCAGTTCCGTGCGTGAGGCCGGATCGTCGTCGTCGGGACTGACGCCGGTGGTCAGACGGCTCGCGATGGCGGTGGCTTCATCGGCGTGATAGCCGACCAGTCCCAGCGCGTGCTCCACCTTGGCGCCCAAACCTCCCGCCACCTTGCCGCTGCGACCGCCGAGCGTGGCCAGCACGATCTGGCGCGTCATTTCCTGGTGCTGCTGCCACTCCGACGATTCTTCGCCGTGGCGCAGCAGGATCAGGGTCAGCACATCGGCCCAGGCCTGGCTGAGCAGCGAGCGCGCGAAGCGCGGCACCTGCTGCCCCTGCGTCGCCGAAACGATCTCCTCGGCGGCGCGGTGTTTGGCCAGCTCCAGTTTTTCCTTGCCGCGTGCCGCTTCGACGTGGCGACGCTCGGTGACCTCGGCCTTGCGCGCCATCGCCCGCAGGTGTTGCTGCAGGCGCTGGTTGGCGGCGTCGAAGACGGTGGTGTCGCCGTGGTAGTTCTCCACCACATGGTCTACGGCGCGCCGCAGCTGCTCGTCCAGTTGCGGATCGGCCTCGTCCTCGGACATCCAGCTGGCGCCGGACTCGGCCACGGTGTTGAGCAACTGACGGGCCGGATGGCGCTGCTGTACGAAGAACGACCGGTCGAGCAATGCCGCGCGCAGCAACGGTACCTGCAGACGGTTCATCAGGACGCTGGCGTTGCTGTCCTCGTGCAGTTCATGCTGGATGGCCGAGTACAGCATGCCCAGCAATTCAAAGGTGTCGTTGTCCTCGCGCGACAGCGCGGCTGGCTCGCCGTGCCGTTTGTGGCTCTGCGCGAGCAGTGCCTGGCGCACGTCGGACAGGTTGCGCGATTGCGCGCCGCTGTTGGCCGCGTCGCCCTGGAAATTACCCAGCGTTGCGATGACCTCGGCGGTGGGAATGGCTTTGGCGTTCTCGGTTCGCCGGCCCGGGCGGAGCTTGCCCAGCAGGTCGTGACGGCCCGACAGCAATTGCTGCAGCAGCGCGATCGCGGCCCCTTCGTCGGCGTCATGGGAGCGATCGTTCTGGCCTTGCCAGGCGGTGTGGGGACGCGGTCCGATGCGGGGCGGGGCGACAATACCTTCGCCATTGAGGGCCAGGCGCTCTTCGCGACGCGTCCGCGCGCTCTCCAGTTGCGCCTGCGTCGTCGGCCGGGCCCGGATCGGCACGAAAGCGAGACTGGGTAGCACGTTTTCGCGCGCCAGCAGCGCGTTCATCGTGTCGACCATCTGCGCATAGCTGTTCAGGACATGGCGATCGAAGGTGCGGAACAGCAGCAACCTTTGCTCCATGCCGATCTGCAGGGTGTGGCTGGCGTCGCCGAGGATGCTGCACATGGAATGCGGGCCGACCGGCAGCCGATCGGCCTCGAACGCCGCTGCGCCGCCGAGCACGCCGAAGCGCTGCCCGAGCAGGTGCAATCCGAGGCTGGCGCGCGAGGTGTGGCGGGCGGCGATGCCGCGCAGCACGCTGCTCTCGTCCATCTCGTTGTCCTCGACCAGGCGCAGGTCGCGGAAGGTCGGTACGGTGCGCGGATCGAGGACCTCCGGCAGCGTGATCGGCTCGCGCACGCGGGTGAGCGCGGCCTCCAGTCCCATCAGGTAGTGCGGCACCAGGTCGGCGCGGTTCAGGCGAACGATCCGCAGCGTCTCGAAATGCAGCGACTGCTGCGCAGGGTTGCGTGCGTGGTCGGCCTGTCGGAACAGTTGCTGTTCGAACTCGCCGAGCATGCGCTCGAGCTGGCGCGCCATCTCATCGGAGACCAGGGCATACAGATGTTCCAGCACGCGCCGTACCCGACGCGGCAGCGCTGCCGTTGCGAGCGTGGGCTTGACGACGGTGGAACCGAGCGGTTCGAACATAGTGTGTAGGGACCTGCGCGGACCTTTGGGGACGATCTAAACATGCCTGACAGCCGTCTGCCAGACCCGTCGGCGGCCAGCCTCCCCGTAAAAGCGCAGCTCCACCGCGGAACCGGCCAGGCCCCGGGACCCGACTCAACCCGGTTCAGGCTTAGGAATCGAGGAATAGCGACACGACGTCGTTGGTGAAGCGCCGGCCCAACTCGGTCGGACGAATGCGACCGGCGGTGTCCTGTGCCAGCCAGCCGGCAGCGGCGGCCTGCCGCAGCCCCGGCTCGATCGCCTCGCGGCGCAGGCCGGTACGGGCTTCGAATTCGGTCACGGTGAAGCCGTCGACCAGCCGCAGCGCATTGAGCATGTACTCGAACGGACGCCGCGGCGGGTCGATCCGTTCGTCGCCGCCGATCGCACCAGGATGCCCGGCCTGGACCAGGTACTGGCCGGGGTGCTTGACCTTCCAGCGACGCAGCACCGTCTGTTCGGCGCCGAGCGTCAGCTTGCCGTGGGCACCGGCGCCGATACCGAGGTAATCGCCATAGCGCCAGTAGTTGAGGTTGTGTGCGCATTGCCGGCCCGCACGCGCGTAGGCGCTGACCTCGTACTGCGCGTAACCGGCCTGGGCCAGCAGGGCCTGGCAATGCTCCTGCATGTCCCAGCTGGCATCGTCGTCCGGAATTCCCGCCGGCGGGCGCGCGGCGAACATCGTGTTCGGTTCCAGGGTCAGTTGGTAATGGCTGATGTGCGCAGGCTCCAAGGCGAAGGCGCGCTCGAGATCCCGCTCGGCCATGGCCAGTGTCTGCTGCGGCAGCGCGTACATCAGGTCGAGGTTGAGATTGTCGAAGCCGGCATCCTGCGCCAGCTTCACCGCTGCTTCCGCCTCGCCGCTGTCGTGGATGCGACCCAGCCGCTGCAGGCAACCGTCGTCGAAGCTCTGGATGCCGAAACTGAGCCTGTTCACGCCGGCGCTGCGATACAACTCGAAGCGTCCGTGTTCGGCGGTTCCCGGATTGGTTTCCAGCGTGATCTCGCAGCCCGGCGCGAAGCGCAGTCGTGCGCTGGCGCCCTGCAGGATGCGGTCGATGAATTCGGGCGGAAACAGGCTCGGCGTTCCGCCGCCGAAGAACACCGAATGCACGGTGCGGCCCCAGGCCAGGGGCAGGTCGAAGTCGAGGTCGGCCAGCAGCGCATCGACATAGGCGTCGTACGGCAGCGCGCCGCGACCCTCGTGCGAGTTGAAGTCGCAATACGGACATTTGCGCACGCACCAGGGCAGGTGCACGTAGAGCGATAGTGGTGGCGTAGTCAGGGACACGGCGTGATCAGACAAAGGAAGTCAGGCGGTGTCAGGCGCGATGAACGTGCCGACGTGGCGTTCGGACAGCGTCAATGCGTCGCCTTGGGCATCGATCTGCGCGTAACGTGAATGCTGGTGTTGTTGGAATGCAGTGTAGTCCCGCGCATCGCGCCAGCGGTCCAGCGTCAGGTAATGACCGTGGCGTTCGCCTCGCAGCAGATCGGTGCGCAGGTAGCCGGGTTGCTCCTGGAACAACCGCACCCATGCGCCCTGTTCGCCGTACAACTGCTCGAACGCGGCCTCCATGCCGAGCCGGACCTCGTATTCCCAGACGGTCACGAACATGGCGGTCACTCCTACGCCAGCAGCTTTGCGCGCAGCGCCGCCAGCGCGCGGCCGCGGTGGCTGATGCGGTTCTTGCGTTGCGCATCCAGTTCGGCGGCGCAGACGCCCAACTCGGGATCGAAGAACACCGGGTCGTAGCCGAAACCGCCGTCGCCGCGGCGCTCGTACAGGATCCGACCGGACCAGAGGCCTTCGGCGATGAGCGGCTGCGGATCCTCGGCGTGCCGAAGCAGCACGATCACCGCGTAGAAGTGCGCACCGCGCTGCGCCTGCGGCACGTCGCGGAGCGCATCGAGCAGCTTGTCGATGTTGGCCCCGGCATTGCCGTGGACGCCGGCAAAGCGCGCCGAATACAGTCCGGGCGCGCCACCGAGCGCATCCACGCAAAGCCCCGAGTCGTCGCCCAATGCCGGCATTCCGGTTTCGCGCGCGGCCTTGCGTGCCTTCAGCAGCGCGTTCTCGACGAAGGTCAGTCCAGTCTCGTCGGCATCGCCGATGCCGAGTTCTCCCTGCGTGACGAACTCGATCCCGCTGTCGCCGAGCATCTCGCGGAATTCGCGCAGCTTGCCGGCGTTGCTGCTGGCTATCACCCATTTCATCGGGACGGTCATGCGGCAGGCTCCAACAGGTCCCAACGATTGCCGTACAGGTCCTCGAACACCGCCACGGTGCCGTAGACCTCGCGGCGCGGTGCCTCGAGGAAACGCACGCCGCGTGCGGCCATCGCCGCGTGATCGCGATCGAAGTCGTCGGTGTGCAGGAAGAATCCGACGCGGCCACCGGTCTGGTCGCCGACCCGCGCGCGCTGCGCGTCGCCGTCGGCTTGCGCCAGCAGCAGCGCGGTTTCGCTGGCGCCGCGTGGCGCGACGCGTACCCAGCGCTTGCCGTCGCCCAGCGCGGTGTCCTCGAGCAGCGTGAAGCCCAGCGCGTCGGTATAGAACGCGATCGCCTCGTCGTAGTCGCGTACGACCAGGGTGATGTGGGCGATGCTCTGCTTCATGGTCTGCAATCCGTGGAGACATGGCGGGTCGTGACCCGCCATCGAACCTGGCGATCAACGAGACGGGCCAAGGCCCGGCCTACGCGAGCGCTTCGCGTTGCTTGGCGATCAGTTCGGCGATGCCGGCCTCGGCCAGGTCGGTCAGCGCCTGCAGTTCCTCGCGGCGGAAGGCATGGCCCTCGGCCGTGCCCTGCAGTTCGATGAAGCCGCCGCCGTCGTTCATCACCACGTTCATGTCGGTGTCGCAGTCGCTGTCTTCGGCGTAGTCGAGGTCGAGCACCGGCACGCCGCGATAGATGCCGACCGATACTGCCGCCACCGCGCCGAAGATCGGGTCGCGGGCGATTTCCTTGCGTGCCCGTAGCCAGCGCACCGCGTCCACCAGGGCGACGTAGGCGCCGGTAATGGCCGCGGTCCGGGTGCCGCCATCGGCCTGCAGCACGTCGCAGTCCAGCGTGATGGTGCGCTCGCCCAGCACCTTGCGGTCGACGCAGGCGCGCAGCGAGCGGCCGATCAGGCGCTGGATCTCCAGCGTGCGGCCTCCCTGCTTGCCGCGCGCGGCCTCGCGATCGGAGCGCGAATGGGTGGCGCGCGGCAGCATGCCGTACTCGGCCGTGACCCAGCCTTCGCCCTTGCCGCGCAGGAAGGGCGGGACCTTGTTGTCGACGCTCGCGGTGCACAGCACGCGAGTTTCGCCGAAGCTGACCAGCACCGAGCCCTCGGCGTGACGGGTGTAGCCGCGCTCGATGCGAACCTCGCGCATTTGGGCCGGGGAACGGCCGCTGGGGCGGGCGACGGTGCCCGCGGTAGGGCCGGCGGAAGAGGCGGTCATGGCCATGGGTACCGTTCTGAGGGCGCGCGAGTTTACCATTCGCCCCTTGTTGGCCTTGGATTTCCTGATGATCCGCAGCATGACCGCCTTCGCCAGTGGCGAGCGCACCACGCCTTGGGGCGCGCTCGGCTGCGAGATGCGCTCGGTCAACCACCGCTTCCTGGAGCTGGGCGTGCGCCTGCCCGAGGAGCTGCGCGTGCTCGAACCGGTGCTGCGCGAGCGCGTCGCCGCGCGGGTGGCGCGTGGCAAGCTGGACCTGACCCTGCGACTGCGCACGCCGGAAGGCGAGGGCGCCCTGCAGCTTAATCCGACCCGCCTGCGCGAGTTGAGTGAGCTGGCGTTGGACATGGAGGCGCGCTTTCCGCGCCTGCGCACCGGGTTCACCGAACTGTTGCAGTTCCCTGGCGTGCTGCAGGCACCCTCGGCCGATCCGGTCGAACTCCAGGCGCAGGCGCTGGCGTTGCTGGACCAGGTGCTCGACGAGTTCGTCGCATCGAGAGAGCGCGAGGGCGCCAAGCTGGCCGCGGTGATCAATGAACGTATCGACGGCATCGCCTCGATCGCGCGCGACGTGCGCACGATGATGCCGGCGATCCGCGCCGGCCAGCGCGTCAAGCTGGAAACGCGGCTGGCTGACCTGGCGCAGCCGCTGGACCAGGGCCGGCTCGAGCAGGAACTGGTGCTGTTCCTGCAGAAACTCGACGTCGAGGAGGAGCTCGACCGCCTCGATGCCCATGTCGGCGAAGCACGGCGCGTGCTCAAGCTGAAGGAGGCCGTCGGGCGCCGGCTCGACTTCCTGCTGCAGGAGTTCAATCGCGAAGCCAATACCCTGGGCTCCAAGTCCGTCGACTCGCGCAGTTCGGCGGCGGCGGTGGAGCTCAAGGTGCTGATCGACCAGGTCCGCGAGCAGATACAGAACATCGAGTGACACGTAAGCCCCTCCTTCTCCCGCATGCTGGAGAAGGGAGCAGCAGAGCTTAAAAACAGGAATATTGATGCGCGGAACCCTCTTCATCGTCGCGGCCCCGTCGGGTGCCGGCAAATCCAGCATCGTCAACGCGGTGCTCGCGCGCGATCCGAACATCTGCCTGTCGATCTCGTTCACTTCGCGCCAGCCCAGGCCGGGCGAGCGCCATGCCGAGCACTACCACTTCGTCAGCGCACAGGAATTCGAGGCCATGGTCGGGGCCGGCGATTTCTTCGAGTCCGCACGCGTGCATGGCGACTGGAAGGGCACCGCCCGCCAGTCGGTCGAGCCTCAACTCGCCTCGGGCAAGGACGTGCTGCTGGAAATCGATTGGCAAGGCGCGCGCCAGGTGCGGTCCAAGGTCCCCGACGCGGTGAGCGTGTTCATCCTGCCGCCGTCGCGCGAGGCGCTGGAGCAGCGCATGCAAAGCCGTGGGCAGGACAGCGAGGCGGTGATCGCCCAGCGCCTGGCGGCCGCCCGCGAGGAGATGTCGCATTACGGCGAATTCGACTACGTGATCGTCAACGAGCACTTCCCGGTCGCCGTCGACGAGATGTGCGCGATCTTCACCGCCAGCCGGCTTCGCCGCGACCAGCAGGTCGCCCGGCATTCGCGCCTGATCACGGCCCTTCTCGCGTAGGGCGGGCCAGGCCCCGCCTTCGGGCCGATCAAGGCGGTTTGGGGCGGGGTGAATGGGGTGCGAGGGGGCTTGGAGTCCCCCAAGCGCGGGTCCTAGGCCGCCCTAAGTGATGTAACTGACTGATTTATGGGGCTGGAGTTGCCCGGAAGCGGCCACGCCAGTACACTCCACGGTCCCTTAAAGCCTGTATGGACGGCCGCCCGGCCGCCAGGAGCCCCATGGCCCGCATCACCGTTGAAGATTGCCTGGAAGTGGTCAACAACCGCTTCGAACTCGTCATGATGGCCGCTAAGCGCGCCCGCCAGCTCGCCAACGGCGTCGAGCCGCAGCTGGACAACAGCGAGGCCAACGACAAGCCGACGGTGCTGGCGTTGCGTGAGATTGCTGCCCGCCAGATCAATCCGGACTACATCGACGCCGTTGAGAAGGCCGAGCGCGAGCGCAAGGAACGCGAAGCCATGGAGTGGGCCGCCGCCGAGGTCGTGGCCGACGACGACATGTCCAAGGGCGACGACTGACGCGCTGTCGCACGTCATCTGATCGCATCAATTGATCGCATAAACGGCCCCGCTCAGCGGGGCCGTTTTGCATCTGCGCGTTGGCTTTGTGGGTGTCCATCGGGTGATGGCCCGACGCGATGTTAAAAATGTGATGGTGGGCTCGTACTGCCTGCATTGCGCGTCGCGCCATTGCACGCGTAGATTCCCGATATGACCCCCGTTGCGTCAGCGCCGACCTTGCCCGCCATTCCCGCCTTCGACGAGGCGGAACTGCCGGACTACGTGCGCGAATTCGAGCGCACCGCCGATTACCTGCCCGAGCCCCAGCGCCAGCTGCTGCGCCGGGCCTGGGCAATCGGTGCGGCGGCGCACGCCGGCCAGACCCGCAAATCGGGCGAGCCCTATATCACTCACCCCGTGGCCGTGGCCAAGGTGCTGGCCGAGCAGGGGCTGGACGTGGAGACGCTGGTCGCGGCGGTCCTGCACGACACCATCGAGGACACGCCGCTGACCCGCGAGGCGCTGGCCAGCGAATTCGGCGCCACCGTGTCGGAGCTCGTCGACGGCGTCACCAAGCTGGACAAGCTGCAGTTCCGCGATCGCCAGGAGGCGACGGCGGAAAGCTTCCGCAAGATGCTGCTTGCGATGTCGCGCGACCTGCGTGTGATCCTGATCAAGCTGGCCGATCGCCTGCACAACATGCGCACGCTCGGCGCGCAGAGCATGGAGGCGCGCCACCGCATCGCCAGCGAGACGCTGGAGATCTACGCGCCCATCGCCCAGCGACTGGGCATGAATCTGATCAAGGCCGAACTGCAGGACCTGGGTTTCCGCGCGCTGCATCCGTGGCGCCACGCGGTGATCTCCAAGCGCATCCGCACCCAGCCGGTGGTGAGGCGCGAGTCGCTGGTGCAGATCGAGGCGCACCTGGCGCAGCGGCTGGCCAAGGAAAAGCTGATGCACCGGTTGGTGAGCCGGGTGAAGTCGCCGTGGAGCATCTACAGCAAGATGCGCAGCGAGCACAAAAGCTTCGCCCAGGTGATGGACGTGTTCGGCTTCCGCGTCGTCGTGCGTAGCGTGCCGGACTGCTATCACGCGCTCGGCGTAGTGCACGCGGCCTACAAGCCGCTGGACTCGCGCTTCCGCGACTTCATCGCCATCCCCAAGGCCAACGGCTACCAGTCGTTGCACACGGTGCTGTTCGGGCCCTACGGCTCGCCGGTCGAGGTGCAGATCCGCACCGAGGAAATGGACCTGATCGCCGAGCGCGGCATTGCCGCGCACTGGTCGTACAAGCACGGCGGCGACGGTCCCAACAGCGCGCAGATCCGCGCCCACAGCTGGATCGCGGGGCTGGTCGAATCGCAGCGTTCGACGGGCTCGTCGCTGGAGTTCCTTGAGAACGTCAAGGTCGACCTGTTCCCGGACGAGGTCTATCTGTTTACGCCCAAGGGCGACATCATGGCGTTGCCGCGCAATTCGACTGCGCTGGATTTCGCCTACGCGGTGCATACCGATGTCGGCAACCGCGCGGTCGCCGCGCGCGTGGACAGCAAGCTGGTGCCGCTGCGCACCAAGCTGGCCAGCGGCCAGCGCGTGGAGATCATCACCGCCAAGTCGTCGACGCCGAAGCCGCAATGGCTGGAGTTCGTCGTCTCCGGCAAGGCCCGCACCTCGATCCGCCAACAGCTCAAGCAGCTCGAGCACGAAGACGCGGTGCAACTGGGTCACCGCATGATCGACCGCGCGCTGGAGGCGCAGGGCATCTCGCTCGACCGCATTCCACCGGTGCGGCTGGAGGCCTATCTCAACGAGTTCCGCTATCCGCGCCTGGAGGCCTTGCTGGCCGACATCGCGCTGGGCAACCGCATGCCGCAGCAGGTGGCGCAGGCGTTGGCGCGCGAAGCGCCGGGCAAGCGCGGCTCGCGGCCGGCCGCACCCGCCGAGCCGATGTCGCAGGACAAGATCCTGATCACGGGTTCCGAGCGGGGTGTGATCAGCTTCGCCAACTGCTGCCTGCCGATCCCGGGCGACGAGATCATGGGTTACCACACGGCCGGCAAGGGCATCGTGGTACACCGGTTGGACTGCCCCAACGTCGCCGATTACCGCAAGTCGCCCGACCGCTGGGTACCGATCGGCTGGGACCGCGAGGTCGCCGGCGATTTCGCCGCGGCGCTGCGCATCGAGGTCGACAATCGACCCGGCTCGCTGGCGCAGGTCGCCGCGGCCATCGCCGAGGCCGAGTCCAACATCGATCGCGTCGAGTACCTCGACCGCGACGCCAATGTGGCGGTGATGCGCTTCGCCATCGAGGTCAGCGGCCGCCGGCACCTGGCCGACGTGATGCGACGGGTGCGCAGGCTCAACGTCGTGCTCGGCGTGCAGCGCATGTAGCTTATGGGCCGGTCCGTGACCGGCCGGCTTCGATAACGTGTCCCGGTCCGTGACCGGCCGGCTTCGATAAACTGCGCCTCTTTGATTCCGGAGCGCCGCATGTCCCGCAAGATCATCCACACCGACAAGGCGCCGGCCGCGATCGGCCCGTACTCGCAGGCCGTGCGCGTCGGCGACACCGTCTACCTGTCCGGGCAGATCCCTCTCGATCCGGCTACCGGCCTGCTGGTCGAAGGCGACATTTCGGCGCAGGCGCGACGCGCGTTCGACAACCTCAAGGCGGTGTGCGAAGCCGCGGGCGGATCGCTGTCCGATGTCGCCCGGCTCGGCCTCTACCTGACCGACCTGGACAACTTCGCCGCGGTCAATGCGGTGATGAGCGAGTACTTCCAGGCGCCTTATCCGGCGCGTTCGACGATCGAGGTGTCGGGCTTGCCGCGTGGTGCGGGCTTCGAGGTCGATGCGGTGATGGTGCTGGGCTGAGGTCTGGCTGAGCGCCAAGCCGCCTGGCTATCGCATTTCCCGCGGCGCCACCCCCGTCCAGCGCTTGAACGCACGACGAAACTCGCGGGCATCGCGAAATCCCACCGCCGCGCCGACGTGGGCGATGCTGAGGCTGTGATCGGCCAGCAGCGCGCGCGCTGACTCGGTGCGCACTGCGTCGTGCAGGCTGGTGAAGCTGGTCTGCGCGGCCTGCAACTGGCGACGCAGCGTGCGCTCGGTCAGGTGCAATTCTTCGGCGATATCGACCAGGCGCGGGTTTTCAGCCAGGCGCCTGCGTAGCAACCGTTCCACCACCGCCACGATTTCGCTGCGCGATTCGCCGGCGGGCATCTGTTCGTCGCACAGCGCCAGCACCTGTTGTGCGCTTAGGGTGTTGTGCGCCGGCATCGGCGCGCGCAGCCATGATGCGTCGATCACCACACGGTTGCGAGGGCCGCCGAAGCGGACCTCGCAATCGAAAAGCTCCGCGTAGTCGGCGCCATAAGCGGGCTCGCGATAGGCCAACTCGACCAGTCGCGGGCGAAAGCCGGGGCCCAGCAGGCCGCGGCACAGCATCAGCGAACTGGCAAACAGCTCCTCGCACAGGAACGGCTCCAGTTCCGCGTCGGCGCTGCGCATGCGGGCGATGAAGCTGACGCCGCCGGCGCCGTCATCGTCCAGGTCAAGCTCCATCATCGCCCCGGTGATCGGCGCGTAATGCACGCCCAGTCGCAGTGCCTGCCCGAAATCGGGCGCGGTCAGCATGGCCAGCCCAAGCAGGCCGAAATGGCCGATGTTCTGGCGCACGCCAAGCGCCAGTCCCGGGCCGCGGACGGGCAGGCTGCGCACGGCTCGACGAACGATCTGGCAGGCCTGGCGGTAGGACAGATAGGCGGCGTTGTAGCCACTGAACTCGGCCGGTCCCAGGCGCAGGCCCGCGAACCAGCCCTCGCACGGTACGCCGGCTTCCGCCGCCATCGTCACCAGGCCCGCAATGATCCCGCTCTTGATGTTGGCTACGCCCAGGCGCGGGTCGTCGATGTCGAGCTCTTGCATACGCGGCGGTAGGTTGTCCGGTTTTCCCCCCTGAGTATGCCGGCTTTGCCCTCCACGCACGCCACCCGATAGTCACAGACTGAAGAGGGGGCCAGAGGACTGTCCGGCGCGACAACGCGTCCGGCGGCGACTGGCATTGGGCGGCGGATGGCCGCGCAGGACAGGATGGAGTTGGATGAAGCGGATCGTTATCGCCACGGCAATGACCGGTAGCATCGCGCTGGCCGCCTGCCAGCAGGCTGGGCAAGCCCCTGTGGCCGACGACGCCCAGCACCAGGACGCCCAGTACCAGAAGGTCCTGATCGAACGCCTGCTCGACGCCAAGGCGGGCGATGTCATCGAGATCCCGGCCGGGCGTTTCGCCTTCGATCGCAGCCTCACCTTGCGCGTGGACGGCGTGACCATCCGCGGCGCCGGCATGGACAAGACCATCCTGAGCTTCAAGGGACAAAAGACCGGCGCCGAAGGGCTGCTGGTCAATGCCGGCAATTTCACGCTGGAGAACCTGGCCATCGAGGACACCAAGGGCGATGGCCTGAAGGTCAACGAGGGCGAGAACATCACCATCCGCGGCGTGCGCGTGGAGTGGACCGATGGCCCGAAGACCAGCAACGGCGCCTATGGCATCTATCCGGTGCAGACGACGAACGTACTGATCGAGGATTCGGTGGCGATCGGCGCATCCGATGCCGGCATCTACGTCGGTCAGTCGAAGAACGTGGTGGTGCGCCGCAATCGCGCCGAGCGCAACGTGGCCGGCATCGAGATCGAGAACAGCATCGGCGCCGACGTGTACGAGAACACCGCCACCGACAATACCGGCGGCATCCTCGTGTTCAACATGCCCAACCTGCCGCAGCCGGGCCACACCACGCGGGTCTACCGCAACAAGGTCATCGCCAACAACACCGGCAACTTCGCCGCCAAGGGCGCGGCGGTGGCCAGTGTGCCGGCGGGCTCGGGCGTGGTGATCAACTCCAACGACCAGGTTGAGATCTTCGACAACGACATCGTCGACAACCAGACCGCCAACGTCATCGTCTCCAGCTATTACTCCACCGGCTACATGAACGAGCAGGGCGTCGCCAAGGCCTTCGATCCGTATCCGGAAGAGATCCACATCCACGGCAACCGCTTCAAGGGCGGCGGCGACAAGCCCGACGGGCTCGACCTGAAGGCGTTGAAGGTGGCGATGTTCGGGTTGAACGGCCGCTTGCCGGACGTGCTGTGGGACGGCTACGTCAACGGCGCGCGCGCCGGCGGGCCGCAGGTATGCGTCGACAACGGCGCCGCGGCCACGCTCAACGCCGACGGACCCAACAAGTACAAGAATCCACGCGTGGTGACCGATGAAGTGCGCTGCACTTTGCCGGGCCTGCCGGTGGTGAACCTGCCCGGCAGCGATGCGGCGCCGTCCGCTAAGGCGGCACCGGCAGCATGAAGTTGAGGTGGATGATCGCCGCGGCCCTGCTGGCCGCGATGGCGTTGAGCGGATGCAAGCGTAGCCAGGCCCCGGTGCAGTTCCATGCGGACGGCCAGCCCGAGCGCCTGAGCGACTGGCACGTGCTGGCGGTCGAGGACGGGCGCCTGCGCCTCAATAAAGGCGTGGAACCGTACGCGCTCAACACGGCCTTGTTCAGCGACTACGCACACAAGCTGCGCACGCTGTGGCTGCCGCAGGGGAAGGTCGCGACGTACCGCGCGGATGCGGCGTTCGAATTCCCGGTCGGCACGATCATCAGCAAGACGTTCTACTACCCGCGTGCGGGAGGCGGCGAGGATGCCGTGCTGCGCGTGGCCGAGCAGGTTGGCGAGAGTCGCGACGGGCTGGACATGAGCCAGGTGCGGCTGATCGAAACGCGTCTCCTGGTCCGTCGCGAGGGAGGCTGGGTCGCCTTGCCCTACGTGTGGAATGCCGAGCAGACCGAGGCAACGCTCGCGCGCGCCGGCGACGCCGTGCCGCTGCGCATGCGCAAGCCCGACGGCAGCCCCGCGCAGCCTTTCACCTACATGGTGCCGGACGAGAACCAGTGCGCGAGCTGCCACGCCAGCAACAACACCACGCGCGAACTGCAACCTATCGGACCCAAGGCACGCCACCTCAACCGCGACGATCCCTGGCATCCTGGCAAGAACCAGCTCGCGCGCATGGTCGAGCTCGGTCGCCTGCAGGGGTTGCCGGCGACCGGCGTGCCACGCAATGCCCGGTTCGACGATGCGACGGCCAGCCTCGAGGATCGCGCCCGCGCTTATCTCGACGTCAACTGCGGGCACTGCCACAACCCGAAGGGAGCGGCCGACACGTCCGGACTCTGGCTCGACACGGCCACCAGCGAGCCGCGCCGGCTCGGCTTGTGCAAGCCGCCGGTGGCCGCAGGGCAGGGCACCGGCGACCACCTGTTCGACATCGTCCCCGGACAGCCGGAGGCGTCGATCCTGGTCTACCGGATGGCCAGCCTGGATCCGGGCGCGATGATGCCCGAGCTCGGGCGCAACACGGTGCATGAGGAAGGTGTCGAACTGATCCGCGACTGGATCGCGGCGTGGCTGGGTGAATGCCGCAGCGAAGGGGCGGCGATCGGTCCTTCGAGCGGGGCGCATTAGGGAACGCAGCAGCACGTCATGCCGCGCGTGGATGTTCCGCGTGCGGTCACAAAAACTAGAACGAAGTCATTGGGAGGGGAGTTCCGATGTCGCTACGCAAAAACCGGCTCGCGGCCTGCATGGGGCGGGCGTTGTTCGGCTGTGTCGTTTTCACCGCGGCGATGCCGCTCGCGATCGCGCAACAGGCGGCCACGGCCGATGCCGCGCCTGCCGCCACGCAAGTGACGGCCAAGCAGCTGGACACGATCACCGTCACCGCGCAAAGCCGCGAGCAGGAACTGCAGGACGTACCGATCGCGCTGCAGGTGGTCACCGAGCAGCTGCTCGATGACGTCACCGCGGAAAACCTCGGCGACATCGACAGCTTCGTGCCGGGCCTGGTGGTCAACAGCCAGCAGCCGACCCAGCCCGGTTTCCAGTTGCGCGGCATCAGCACCGATGACTTCGGCATCGGTACCGATCCGGCGGTCGGCGTCTACGTCGATGGCGTCTACGCCGGTCGTGGCGGCGGCGTGCTGTTGCCGTTCACCGACGTGGAGCGCATCGAGGTGCTGAAGGGCCCGCAGGGCACGCTGTTCGGCCGCAATACCGCCGCCGGCGCGATCTCGATCATCACCCACCGTCCCGGCAGCGAGGACGCCGCGCGCGCCAAAGTGCGCCTGGGCAACGACAACAAGCAGTACTTCGAAGGCATGGCGAACATCGCCGTCGGAGAAGACTCGGCCTTCCGCCTCAATGGCATCTACAACAAGAGCGATGGCTGGATCCAGGATGCCGTGACCGGACAGGACCTGGCACCTGAGGACAACTGGGCCACGCGTGCCGCCTTCCAGACCCGCTTCGGCGACAACACCCGCGCCTGGATCAGTTGGGACCACGAGGAGCTCGACCAGCTCGGCCAGGCCACCACCGGCATCGCGCCGATCCCGCCGTTGCCGGCGTTGCCGCTGGCACCCGCCGATCCGGCTTCGTTGCTCAATCCGCTGGACCTGCCGACGGCGGTCGATGCGGTCGGCAATGCCGAGACCCGCGATTTCGACGGCGTGACCCTGATCGTCGACCACAACTTCGGCTGGGGCAGCCTGATCTCGACCACCGCCTGGCACGACTACGACTCGCTCAACCGCGTCGAGGAGGACGGCACCAACCTCAGCTACCTCTACGTCGATTCGACCAACACCGAGAGCAACGAGAACTTCTACCAGGAGTTCAAGTTCACCGGCAGCAGCGAGCGCCTCGACTGGGTGGCCGGCGTCAGCTACTTCCAGGAGGACGCCGACCAGACCAGCGAGGTCAATGCCCTCACCGACTCGGTGGACACCATCGCCAACAATCTCGGCCTCGCGCCGGGCGGCCTGTACGGGCCGCTCACCGACGTGGCCAACATGTTCGGCATCCCGGTCAACCTGCGCGGCCTGCCGTGGAACGAGAAGTTCGTCAACACGCTCGACACCAAGGCCTACGCCGCGTTCGGCGACGTGACCTGGCACGTCAACGACAAGCTCAACCTGACGGTGGGCCTGCGCTACACCCGCGACGAGAAGGACTTCACCTGGTTCAACGACCTGCGCAGCGCGCCGGAGCTCGACGCGCAGCTCGACCTGCTCGAATCGCTGGGCTTCTTCGACGCGATCGGCGTGCCCAAGGACCAGTTCGTGTTCGACATCGCCTTCATCGATCCGCCGGCGGTGATGAACAAGGGCACGCTCACCAGCGCCAGCCAGTCGTGGGACGATTGGAGCCCGCGCTTCGTCGCCGACTACCACTTCCAGGACAACCTGATGGGCTTTGCCTCGCTGGCCAAGGGTTACAAGGCCGGTGGTTTCAACGCGTTGCAGATCGGCAGCGAGTTCGACAACGAGAACGTGTGGAACTTCGAGACCGGCATCAAGCACTCGCTGCCGGACTACCGCCTGAGCTACGGCGCCTCGGCGTTCTACTACGTCTACGACAATCGCCAGGCGGTCACGCTGGACATGAGCACGGAGATCCCGCGCTTCGTGGTCGACACCTCCGACCAGGAAGCCTGGGGCGTCGACTTCGACGTCCGCTGGCAGGCGACCGATGGCCTGGGCTTCGACTTCAATGCCGAGTACCTGGATTCGACCTACAAGAACTACAGCAACCCGCAGGGCATCGACCTGAGCGGGCAGGCGACCGGTTCGCCGTACTGGTCGCTCGCGGCCGGCGTGAACTATGTCTGGCGCCTGGCCAACAGCAGCGACGTGCGCTTCGCTCTGCGGCATTCCTACATCGGCGAGTGCCGCCGCAACAGCGAATCGGACGTCCAGCTGAGCTGTGGCGTCAATCCGGCGCTCGACGTGGGTGAGGCGCAGAACCTGACCGACGCCCGCATCGCGTGGACCTCGCCGACCGGCCGCTGGGGCTGGGCGTTGTACGGCAACAACCTGTTCGACAACCAGTACGTGAATTCGCTGGGCACCTATGGCATGACCGTGCTCGGCACGGTGGGTGCGCGCGTGACCCAGCCGCAGACCTACGGCATGGAGGTCAGCGTGCAGTTCTGATGCGTGCGGCCCGCACGTGCCGCATGCGGCTCGCGCGGGCTTTCTGACGGAAGGCTTACACTTTCCCGACCCCGGCGAGGTACGCGCCGGGGTTTTTTTTTGGTCGCCGATCCCGGCATGCTGTAGCGATGCCGACGCGCAAGGACGGGGCCACCGTCGATCTCCAGCTGCTGCCGATCACCACCTTGCCGGGGGTGGGCCCGCGCGTGGCCGAGAAGCTGGCCGCGCGCGGCCTGTTGACCCTGCAGGACCTGTGGCTGCAACTGCCCAGGCAGTACGAAGACCGCACCGCGATCACGCCGATCCGGCTGTTGCAGCCCGGCGTGGCCGCGCAGTTGGAGGGGCGCGTGGAGGCGGTCGAGCGCGGCTTCCGTTACCGACCGATGCTGCGCGTGGCGATCGGCGACGATTCGCATGGCACGCTGGTGCTGCGCTTCTTCCACTTCCGCGCGGCCCAGGTCGCGCAGTTCCGGCCGGGAGTGCGCGTGCGCTGCTACGGCACGCCGCGACCGGGCCAGCACGGCCTGGAGATCGTGCATCCCAGCTATCGCGTGCTCGACGACGAGGCCGATGCGGCGTTGGGCGAGAGCCTGGATCCGGTCTATCCGGCCATCGAGGGCATCGGCCCGGCGTCGCTGCGACGCCTGATCGGCCTCGCATTGGACCGCCTGCCCGACGAACAGGCGCTGGAGCTGCTGCCGCGCGAACTGCGCGACGCCTTCCGGCTGCCGTCGTTGCGCGAGGCGCTGCTCACCGTGCATCGGCCGGCGCAGGATGCCGACGTCGCCGCGCTGCTGGCAGGACGCCATCCGGCGCAGCGACGGCTTGCGCTGGAGGAATTGCTGGCGCACCACCTGAGCCTGCGTGGCCAGCGCATCGCCCAGCAGGCGCACGCCGCGCCCGTGCTGGAAAAGGCCAAGCTGGCCGAGCGCCTGCGCAAGGCGCTGCCGTTTGCATTGACCGGGGCGCAGCAGCGCGTGTTCGCGCAGATCCGCGCCGATCTCGCCAAGCCGCATCCGATGCTGCGCCTCGTACAGGGCGATGTTGGCAGCGGCAAGACCGTGGTCGCGGCCATGGCGGCGATGCTCGCGGTCGAGGCCGGCAAGCAGGCGGCGCTGATGGCGCCGACCGAGCTGTTGGCCGAGCAGCACCTCAACAACCTGCGCGGCTGGCTGGAGCCGCTCGGTGTGCGCGTGGCCTGGCTGGCAGGCAAGGTCACCGGCAAGGCGCGTGCGAAGGTGCTGGAGGAGGTCGCCTCCGGGCAGGCGCAGGTCGTGGTGGGCACGCATGCGCTGATGCAGGAAGGCGTGGGCTTCCACGATCTGGCGCTGGCCATCGTCGACGAGCAGCACCGTTTCGGCGTGCACCAGCGCCTGGCGCTGCGAGACAAGGGCACCGGCGGCACCGGCAACGGTGATGCTCTTGTTCCCCATCAGCTGGTGATGACCGCCACGCCCATCCCGCGCACGCTGGCGATGGCGGCCTATGCCGACCTCGACGTGTCGGCCATCGACGAGTTGCCGCCGGGCCGAACGCCGGTGCAGACCGTGGCGCTCAGTGCCGAACGTCGCCCGGAACTGGTCGAGCGCATCCGCAAGGCATGCGCCGAAGGCCGGCAGGCGTACTGGGTCTGCACGCTGATCGACGACAGCGACGAGGTCGTCGCGCAGGCCGCACAGAGCACGTTCGAGGATCTGTCCAAGCGCCTGCCGGAATTGCGCGTCGGCCTGGTCCACGGACGCTTGAAGGCCGCCGACAAGCAGTCGACGATGCGTGCCTTCAAGGACGGCGACATCGACCTGCTGGTCGCCACGACCGTCATCGAGGTTGGCGTCGACGTTCCCAATGCCTCGCTGATGATCATCGAAAACGCTGAGCGGCTCGGCCTGGCGCAGCTGCACCAGTTGCGCGGACGTGTCGGCCGCGGCACCGCTGCCTCCAGTTGCGTGCTGTTGTACCAGCCGCCTTTGTCGCAGATGGCGCGGCAGCGTCTGGAAACCATGCGCGAGACCAACGACGGTTTCGTCATCGCCGAGAAGGATCTGGAGCTGCGTGGACCTGGCGAACTGCTCGGTACCCGCCAGACCGGCCTGGCCAGCTTCCGCGTCGCCGACCTGGCCCGCGACGCCGACCTGCTTCCGCAGGTCCAGCGTATCGGCGAGCAGTTGCTGGAGCGCTCGCCGGAACTGGCCGAGCGCATCGTCGCGCGCTGGGTCGGCGGCGCGATGCGCTACGCCTCGGCCTGATCGAGGGCGGCGGCCGGAGGGCCGGAGGGTCAGGCAGGCCGGTTCATATCGAAAAAGAGTGCGGCCCTTGGTCGATCGTCAGCCGGTGTGACCGGTCGCGCCCCATCCTCGTGCAAAATGCGGGAAGTGGCGGACCCGTGTGGTCGCCTGCATGCGCACTCGTATGGTCGTCGAGTCGCAGCTTCACGCCGGGCTTGGGCATCATGCGCAGTCCGCTCCCCCCAAGCCTTCCCCCGTATCGTGATGCCAGAATCGATTCCCCCCGCCAGCCTGCGTCCCGGGCAGCCTTTCATTGCCGCCGATGTCGGCGGCACGTATGCGCGCCTGGGATTGGTGCAGATGGGCGAGGACGGCAAGGTGGCCGTGCTCGAGTACCGCCGTTATGCCTGCTCTGCGCACCCGAGCCTGGCGGCCATCCTGCGCGCGTTCGCCGATGCCGTGCCGGTCGATGTCGATTCGGTGCGGGCCGAGCACGCGGTGGTGGCGATCGCCGGGCGCCTGGAAGGCGACACGCTGATCAATAGCAATCTTCCGTGGCCGGTGTCGTTGTCGCAGACCCGGCGCGAGGCGGACATCGCCCACCTGGGGCTGCTCAACGATTTCGAGGCGGTCGCCTGTGCGATGCCGCACATCGATCCGGGGGCGATGACGCGCGTGTGCGGTCCGGACCGGGCCAGCGCCGGACCTGCGCTGGTGCTGGGGCCTGGAACCGGGTTCGGCGCGTCGCTTTGCCTGCCCAGCACATTCCAGCCCGGGTCGCCGCCGCGCGTGCTGGCAAGCGAAGCCGGGCATGCCTCGCTCGCCGCGGGCAACGAGCGCGAGCTCGACCTGGTCCGGCACCTGCTCAAGCGCTGGTCGCACGTGGACAACGAGCGCGTGCTGTCCGGACCCGGGCTGATCAACACGTATCGGGCGTTGTGCGAGATCGACGGGCGCGTTCCCGAACTGGATTCTCCGGTCATGATCACCGCGGCCGCCTCCGAGCGCACCGATGGGCATGCCGTCGAGGCGGTGACGATGTTCTGCGCACTGCTGGGCAGTCTTGCCGGCGACCTGGCCGTCACCTTCGGGGCCGATTCCATCTACCTGGCCGGCGGCATTCCCGCGCAGATCGGCGATCTGCTGCTGGAGAGCGAATTCGCCCCGAGGTTCCTCAACAAGGGCGTGCTGGGCGAGGTGCTCGCCAAGGTGCCGGTGTGGCTGGTCGATCACGGCCAGTTGGGCCTGGTCGGCGCGGCCGCGTGGTATTTCGAGCGGCAAGCCGAGTACTGATCGCACGTCACCTGCCCTGATTGCGCGAGTCCTGATCGCCGGAGTCCTGACCATGAGCAGCCGTCGCCAGTTCCTGCAGACCTCGTTGATGGCCGCTGGCGCGCTGGCGCTGCCGGGGGCGCAGGCCGACGCGTCGAAGCTCGCCAGTGCAGCCGCACGCGTGGTGTCGACCTGGGATTTTGGCGTCGGCGCCAACCGCGTCGCATGGGGCGTGCTCGAGCGTGGAGGCAGCGCGCTGGACGCAGTGGAGGCCGGCGCGCGCTGGGCCGAATCCGACCTGTGCAATGCCACCGTGGGCCACTGCGGTAATCCCGACCGCGACGGCGTGCTCACGCTCGACGCCAGCATCATGGACGGCGACGGCCGCTGCGGCGCGGTGGCCGCGTTGGAGGACATCGTGCATCCGGTCTCGGTGGCTCGGGCGGTGATGGAAAAGACGCCTCATGTGATGCTGGTCGGGCAGGGTGCGCAGCAGTTCGCCATCGCCCAGGGCTTCAAGAAGACGCCGCTGTTGACCGACGCGGCGCGCCAGGCGTGGCGGGAGTGGCAGAAAACCTCGCAATACACGCCGCAGATCAATGCAGAACGCCGGCAGCGACCAGGCGACGCCAGCAACCACGACACGCTCGGCATCCTGGCGCTGGATGCGAACGGCCATCTGGCCGGTGCCTGCACCACCAGCGGCATGGCCTGGAAGATGCACGGCCGCGTCGGCGACAGTCCGATCGTCGGTGCCGGCCTCTACGTCGACAACGAGGTTGGCGCGGCTACGGCCTCCGGCGTGGGTGAGGAGATGGTGCGCAACGCCGCCAGCTTCCTCGTCGTCGAACTGATGCGCCAGGGCCGATCGCCGGCGCAGGCGTGCCGCGAGGCCATCGAGCGCGTGGTGCGCAAGCGTCCGGAGGCGAGCAAGCGGCTGCAGGTGTGCTTCCTGGCGATGAACCGGCAGGGCGAGGTCGGCGCGTTCGCTCTGCACAAGGGTTTTGTCTACGCCATGCACGATGCAGGTCCGGGTCCGCACGACCGTCTCCACGATTCGTCCTCGGTGTACGCCACGGAACAGACATGAGCGCCTGGCTGCTCGAGATTGCCGCCAACTCGCTGGCCTCGGCGCTGGCGGCGCAGGATGGCGGCGCCGATCGGGTCGAGTTGTGCGAGAACCTCGGCGAGGGCGGTTGCACGCCGTCCTACGGCACACTCGCGCGCACCCGCGACTGCGTGCGCATCCCGTTATACGTGCTGATACGTCCACGTCCTGGCGATTTCTATTACGACGAGTTCGAGCGCGACGTGATGCTGCGCGACATCGAGGCCTGCGCGCGGCTGGGGTGCGACGGCGTGGTGATCGGCGCGCTCGATGCCGACGGTCATGTCGACACGGCCACCTGTCGTGAGTTGATCGTGGCGGCAGGATTCATGGGGCTCACCTTCCACCGCGCGATCGATGTCGCCCGCGATCCTGCCCAGGCACTGGAGGCGGCGATCGCACTGGGCTGCCACCGGGTGCTGACCTCGGGAGCCAGCACCACCGCACTGGAAGGCGCCGAGGCCATCGCGGCCCTGGTGCAGCAGGCCGAGCATCGGATCCGGGTGATGGCGGGCGCGGGTATCA
>DATDBD010000081.1:0-3222 GCA_036525015.1 Lysobacter sp. | reverse complement strand
AACAGCAGCAGTTCTTCCGTGTTCGCGCCGAGTCGTACATTGCTTTGGAACCTCAGGCCGATGCGCTCCAGTACTTTCACCGAGGCGTCGTTGCCGGGCGAGACGATCGCCAGCAACTGCGGCAATGCCAGCGTGCGCATTGCGTGATCGCGCACGGCCATACAGGATTCGACGGCGTAGCCGCGCGACCAGTGGCGCGGCACGAAGGCATAGCCGATGTCCGGCGCCGGCAGCGTGTCGCGATGCATCAGGCCGCTGACACCGAGCGGCTCACCGGATTGCTTCAACTCGACCAGCCACAGCCCGTAGCCGTGGCGCGCGTAGCTGTCGGCCGGGCCCTTGCGGATGTAGCCGACGGCATCGTCGAGCGTGCGTACGCCGCGATCGCCGATGTTGGCGATGAAGGACGGTTCGTTGAGCAGTTCGAGGATGAAGGGCGCGTCGTCTTCGTCGAGCTCGCGAAGACGCAACCTCGTCGTCTCCAACGCCACGCGGGCATGTGTGCCGGTTTCCATGATCGTCAGCGCTGCAGCTAGAGCCTGGGTTCGGCGAAGGCTAGCACGCGGCTACTTCTCCCTGCGCCAGTTGAGCGAAGCGCGGTTCTCGACCGTGCTCGACTCGATCTGGACGTCGAAGCCCTTGCGCAGCATGTACTTCAGCATCAGCACCTGGCCGGTGCCCAGCAGCGACACGCCATAGCCGACGTACAGCCGCGGCGAGAGGTGCTTGCCGATACCCAGCACGCTTTCGCCGAGCGCGCGGCTGTCGCTGACACCGGCTTCGTCGAGGCCGAGCTTTGCACCGATCTGAGAGGCGATCACGCCGCCGCCGGCCGACAACGCGGCGCTGGCGGCGTTGACCTGCTTGCTCTCGTCCATGCTCGCGCTCGCCAGCGGACGCCCCAGCGTGAGGTAGGCCAGGGCCTCGGATTGCGACCTCGCCGGGTCCGACCAGACTTCCGCCTTGGGCGCGCTGGCGCGGCCGCGGATGTCGACGCCGGCCGTGACGTCGCCGACCTTGCGCTCGGCGCGAACGTTGAGGATCGGATCGGACACCGGACCGTTCGACCACGACAGCTCGCCACGGGTGATCTCGAGCTTGCGGCCGTAGGCTTCGTACAGACCCTTTACGTTCAGGCGCCCGTACCCGGTCATTTCCCGGCCGGGACGCGCGCGCACGCGCAACTGACCGGTGATGCCGCCGTCGAGACCGAAGCCGCTGAGCTTGACGTCGTCACCGAGCACCAGCGCGAGATCCAGGTCCAGCGGCGACGCGCGCGTTTCCTCGGGATCCTCGGGATCCAGGATGACTACGTCCGGCGACGTGGACACGCCCTGGTCGAGCCTCTCCAGGTCGAGGCTTGCCGACGGCACCGTGACCGTGCCGGTGACCTGCAGCGGCTGTCCGGCGGCATAACGCACCTGCACGTCGGGGCTGGCGACCGCGCGCAGGTCGCGGGTATCGGACACCAGCACGTCCTGCCCACGCAACGACAGCAGCAGGGGCGCCTCGGTGTTGCGCCAGTTGAGCGACCCGTCGACGTTGAGCGTGCCCTTGCCCGAGCGCACCTGGCCGGCGATGCGCGCGCCGCCGTCCGGCTGCGCAGTGAGTTGTACGTTGCCGTCCTCGAGCACGATCGCCAGCGACGGCAGTTCGGTGGTGAACTGCGTCAGTCGCGCCTGCCCGCCGAGCTGCGGCTGCGCACGCGTGCCGGCCAGCGTGATGCGGCCCTCCAGCCGGCCCTTGGGCTCGACGATGTCCGGCGAGAAAAGCTCCACCCACACCAGATCGTCGGTATCGAACGAGACCTCGCCGGCGATCGGCGCGTAATCGTCCCAGCCGGTGCCGATGCGCGCATCGATATGCCCGCCGTCGTTGAAGGTAGTGGCGAGTTCGGCATTGATACGGCGCGGGTCGAAAGTCGCGACCAGCTCGAGGTTGTCGTAGCTCAGCACTTCGCGGCGGGCGCGCTCACTGTTCTTCATGCCACCGCCGGACGAACGCAGCGCGAACTGTCCGTGCCAGGCATTGCCGGCCGGCCGCAGGTGGCCTTCCAGCGCGATGTCGCCTCGCAGCAGCCACGGGCGCTTGTCCTCGCGGTCGGGCAAGTAGGGCGCCAGCAGCGACAACGGCAGCGACTGCCCACGCACGTCCAGCCCTCGTCGTGGCCAGTCGGCGCTGGCGCATAGCGATCCGCCGCCGCTGGAGGCCAGGCAGGTGCTGCTCAACGTACCGTTGCGCCCGTCCCAGCGGAACCGCGCCGCCTCCTGCAGGCGCCACGAGGCGCCCTTGGCCGGAACCAGCTGCAGCGACGCCAGCGAGCCCTGCCACGCATTGCCTTGCTTTGCGGCATTTCCCGACAGCGTCAGTACGCCGATGTCGCCGCGCGCTTCGCCCTGCAGTTGCAGCGACTCCACCGCGCCGCGCGCATCCAGCGTCAGCGACGACAGCGGCAGGCCGACCTGCAGGCCGCTGGCGTGCACCGCGAGGGCACCGCTGCCGCGCTGCCACGGCAGCCGGCCTTTGGCGGTCAGCGACGCCGCCTGGTAATCGCCGTACTTCAGACTGCTGCCGACCAGATCGGCGGTGACGTCGGGCGCGGTGCGCGGACCGCTCAGGCGAAGCGTGCCGTGCAGGGAACCAGCGCTACCAGGCAGCAGGTCGCTGAGCACCAGCGGAGTGAACTTCGCATCGACCTCGAGCGTGCGTGCGACCTTGCCCTTCGCATCGATCTGGCTGCTGCCCAGCGACAGCGCCACGTTGCCTTCGTAGCCCGTGTCGCCGCCACCGCTGCCGGCGCCGTGCATCGCAAAGCGGCCGCGACCCTTGATCGGTCGGTCGCGCAGCCGCCCGCCCAGTGCGCGGGCGTCGACACTGAGCTCCAGGCCACCATCGCTGCGCGTGCTGCCCTGGGAGGACAGCTTGCCGTCCACCGCGCCACGCCAGTCCGGCGCGAAGTAGCCGGGGTCGAAGCCCGCCAGTGTCGCGTCGATGCTCCATCCGAGCGCCGGCTTCCACGTCACCACGCCGCGTCCGTCGAGCGTGCCGCTGGGCATCTTCGCCTTGAGCGTGCGCAGCGTTATGCGCGCATCGTTGCCGCGACCGTCGAATTCGACCTTGGCATGCTCGCCGTCGCGCACCAGATCGGCGCGCCCGATCGCGGCCCAGGCCTGGAGCGTGCCGGCGAAACCGAGGTCGGCGTCGGCGCCGATGGAGGCAGCG
>DATDBD010000080.1:0-5334 GCA_036525015.1 Lysobacter sp. | reverse complement strand
ATCACGCAGGGCGACGAGATCACCGTGCGCCTGCGCGTGCGCTCGCTGGGCGTGTCCGCGCGCGGCGACATCGCGATCGTCGATCTGCTGCCGGGTGGTTTTGAGCCAGTCCTGCAGTATCCGCAAGCGACAGCGCAGCCGCAGGCAACGTCGCCTGAGGAGTGCGAGGAGTGCGAGGGTGAAGAAGGCGACGAATCCGGTTCGCCAAGCACCGCGCCGCCTGCGCCGACGCTGGCGTTGCCTGGCTCGAGCTTTACGCCGCAACATGTCGAGCAGCGCGAGGATCGCATTGTCCTCTACGGATTCATCGGCGCGCAGGTGACCGAGTTCCGCTATCGCGTTCGCGCGGGCAATACCGGCAAATTTGTCATTGCCCCGATCTTCGCCGAGTCGATGTACGACCGCTCCATCTACGCGCAAGGCGGCCCGGCCGGCTTCCTGCAGGTGAACGCGCCCAAGCCATGAACGACTTATGCCTTGGTCGCCCAGCCCGAACCACCACGCCTGCGCGTGCGTGGTTCAGCGGCTGAGCCGCGATGCCGATGATGGTCCGTGCCATGCCGCGCCGATGGGTACCCCGATTGCGCACGCTGCTGGTCGTATTCGCTGCCCTGGCCATCACGCTGTTGGCCATCCGCCATTGGCCTCGCCCGGCGCTCTCGGATTCGGTGCCGCTATCGACCGCCGTCCATGACGACCACGACCGCCTGCTGCGCCTGACCACGGCGGCGGACCAGCGATACCGCCTGTGGGTGCCGCTCGCGGACATCTCGCCGACCCTGGTCGATGCCGTCCTGCTGCACGAAGACGCTTGGTTCCGGCGCCATCCCGGCGTCAATCCGGTCAGCCTGGCACGCGGTGCGTGGAGCACCTATGTCTCGGGTTCGGCGCGCATCGGCGGCTCGACCATCACCATGCAGCTGGCGCGATTGCACTGGCGACTCGACACGCGCACGGCACGCGGCAAGCTGGTGCAGATCCTGCGGGCACTGCAACTGGAGCTGTGCTACGGCAAGGACGACATCCTGGAGGCATACATCAACCTCGCGCCCTATGGCGGCAACATCGAAGGCGTGGGTGCCGCAAGCCAGATCTACTTTCGCAAACCTGCCGACCAGCTCACCCTGCCCGAAGCCCTGACGCTCGCAGTACTGCCTCAGGCCCCATCGCGCCGCGGCCGGTTGTCCATGCACGGCGGCGATTCCGATGCTTATCCCGGCAAGGGACTCGAAGCGGCCCGTTCGCGCCTCTACAGGCGCTGGCGCGGCGAGCACGGCGGCGATCCCTCGCTCGACGCGCTGATGCAGCTGCCGTTGCGCCTGCGCACGTCGTCGAAACTGCCGTTCAAGGCGCCGCATTTCGTCGACCGCGTCCTGGCCGACCGCAGCTGGCATCCGCAACCGGGTTCGAACCTGCGCACCACGCTCGACGCGCGCCTGCAGCGCCTGCTTGAAGAGCGCGTGGCCAACCACCTGCAGCGCGAGGGCGACCGCGGACTGCGCAACGCCGTGGCGATGCTGGTGGATACGCGCGACATGAGCGTGCGCGCTCTGGTCGGCTCGGCCGATTACTTCGATGCCGGCATTGACGGACAGGTCAATGGCACGTCCGCCAAGCGTTCGCCGGGATCGACGCTCAAGCCCTTCATCTACGCATTGGCGCTGGATCAGGGGGTGCTGCATCCGGCCACGGTGCTACGCGATGTGCCCACTGCCTTCGGTCCCTACACGCCGGAGAACTTCGATGGCCGGTTCCTCGGCCCGGTCACGGCCACGGATGCGTTGATCCGCAGCCGCAACATCCCCGCTGTGGGCGTTGCCTCCAGGCTCACGCAACCCAGCTTCTACGAATTCCTGCGCCGTGCCGGCATCGGCCGCATGGCGAGCGAGCAGCACTACGGCCTCGCATTGGTGCTCGGCGGCGGCGAGGTCAGCATGGAAGAGCTGGCGCGCTTGTACGCGATGCTCGGCAACGACGGGCGCCTGCGCTCGCTGCGCTGGCGTCAGGGCGATCCGGAAGAAGTCGGCACGGCCCTGATCAGCCCCGAAGCCGCCTTCATCACGCGCGACATGCTGCGACAGAACCCGCGGCCCGATGCGGGCGCGCTTTTCGCCACGGGCGGGCCGCCGGTGTATTGGAAGACCGGAACGTCCTGGGGATTTCGCGACGCGTGGAGCGCGGGCCTGGTGGGGCCTTATGCGCTGGTGGTGTGGCTGGGCAACTTCGACGGTTCCAGCAATCCGGCCCTGATCGGCGTGGAGGCCGCGGCCCCGCTGTTTTTCGACATCGTCGACGGATTGCAGGCCGCGCACGTCGATCTCGCCGAGCCGCCACGGCAATGGCCACTCAACCTCAAGCGCGTGGAGATCTGCCGCGCCAGTGGCGATCTGCCCAACACCTGGTGCCCGCAGCGTGGCGACACCTGGTTCATCCCGGGCAAATCGCCGATCCGCATCAGCACCGTGCATCGCGCCGTGGCAATCGATCGCGCCACCGGCCAGGTCGCGTGCGGGCCGTTCGATCCGCACACGATGCAGATGGAGGTCTTCGAGTTCTGGCCCTCCGATCTCGCCCGGGTATTCGCCCAGGCCGGCATGCCGCGCCGCCGACCACCGCCGCACAGCGATTGCACCGGCTCGCAGAGCTGGCTTGGTTCGCCCCCCAGCATCACCTCGCCATACCGCGCGACCCGCTACACGATGCGGCTGTCCCATCCGGAGCAGATCAGCCTCAACCTGGCCGCCACCGTCGATGCCGACGTGTCCCGGCTGTACTGGTTTGCCGGCGGCAGTTTCATCGGCGATTCGGCGGCAGGCGATCCGGTCGCGTGGACACCGCCGCATGCGGGGCGGTTCCGGCTATCGGTCGTCGACGATCACGGCCGTGAGGATGCGCGCGAGATAGAAGTGGCGGTCGTGCAGTGATTCAGCACTTGTCCGAACGCCCGGACGCATAGCGCAGGCGTTGTCGCAGCAGCGTCAGGAAGTGGGAGTCGGTGTAGACAGCGTCATCGTGGCCCAGGCCGGTGTACCAGCTGCGACCTCCGTCGAAGGCGTGGCACCAGGTGATCGGATGGTCCTTGCCCATCGTGCCGCCCTCGTACGCGGCCTCATTCACGGTGGCGAGTACCTCGACCTGCCCGCGCGGGTTGCTGCGGTAGTTGTAGAGCTCGTCGCGGATCGGCCAGGGCGCGCCGGCGGGTCGGCCGTCGCGTTCCGGTTGCACCTGGGTGGACTGCAAGCCGGGCGGATGCCCTTCGAAGTACGTGCCCACCAGCTGCCCGTACCACGGCCACTCATGCGCGGTGTCGGCCGCCGAATGCACGCCGACGAAGCCGCCGCCCCGGCGAACGAACTCCTCCAGCGCCTGTTGCTGCTCGGGAGCGAGTACCTCGCCCGTGGTGTTGGCGAATACCACCAGGCGATAGCGGGCCAGATTGGCCGCGGTGAAGTCGTCGCTGTCCTCGCTGTGGTCGGCGGTCAGTCCCTCTTCGCCTGCCAGCCGCTGCAATGTCTCCACGGCAGTGGGAATGGACGCGTGCCGGAACCCGGCGGTCTTGGTGAAAACCAGCATGCGTTCGGTTGCAGTAGCGACCGGTACGACGCCCGCGAGGAGGGCGGCGAACGAGCACAACAACGGGAGAGTATGTCGATGCATGGGCGGATTCTGTCATAGGGGGCGGCCGCTTCCGGAGCACGGTCCGCAACCCCGCGGCCAGGTCGATCTCGCTGGATCGGGAAAATCCATGGCCCCGTTCATCGTCGGCGCCGTCCCGACCGCTCTGGCACCTGCAGGCTGCTGTTGCCAGCGGATGGGACGACACGGTCGAGAGCCGCCACACCTACATCACACTCACCATGCGCCACCGCATGGCGGGCGATAGTTGATGCGGGTCATCCGCAAGACACCAAAAGTGCCGCAAACTCTACGGTCTACCCAAAGCGGCCCATTCCAAGTCCATGTCACGCCCTGCTTCGCTCGATACCTCGCAATTGCTCGCATGCGCCAACGGCGAACTGTTCGGTCCCGGCAATGCGCGCCTGCCTGCGCCACCGATGCTGATGTTCGACCGCATCACCCGCGTCGACGAAACCGGCGGTGCGTTCGGCAAGGGCCAGCTGGTCGCCGAACTCGATATCCGCCCCGACCTGTGGTTTTTCGCGTGCCACTTCGAAGGCGACCCGGTGATGCCCGGTTGCCTGGGCCTGGACGCAATGTGGCAGCTCGCCGGCTTCTATCTGCCGTGGCTGGGCGAGCCGGGTCGCGGCCGCGCACTGGGCGTGGGTGAAGTGAAGTTCACCGGTCAGGTATTGCCAACGGCGAAGCTCGTGCGCTACGAGATCGATGTGAAGCGTGTGTTGCGCGGCAAACTGCGGCTGGTCATCGCCGACGGCCGCACCTACGTCGACGATCGTTTGATCTACGAGGCCGAAGGCCTGCGCGTGGGCTTGTTCCAATCGACGGAGAGCTTCTGATGCGCCGCGTCGTCGTCACCGGAATCGGCATCGTCTCACCGCTGGGCAACGACACGGCGACGGTCGCCTCGTCTCTGCGCGAGGGGCGCAGCGGCTTGCGCGCGATGCCCGAGTACGCCGAACGAGGCTTGCGCAGCCAGGTCGCGGGTGCGTGCGACATCGATCTGGACGCCACGATCGATCGAAAGCTCAAGCGATTCATGGGCGATGCCGCTGCCTATGCCTACGTGTCGATGCGCGATGCGATCGCCGACGCCGGCCTGGACGATGAGGCCGTGCGCAATCCGCGTACCGGCGTGATCGCCGGCTCCGGCGGCGGTTCGGCGCAGTGGCAGATCGAGACCGGCGACCTGCTGCGCGAAAAGGGCGTGCGCCGCGTCGGCCCGTACATGGTGCCGCGCACGATGTGCTCGACGGTGTCGGCCACGCTCGCCACCGCGTTCGGCATTCGCGGCGTGAGTTACTCGCTGTCCGCCGCATGCGCGACCTCGGCGCACTGCATCGGCGCCGCCGCCGACCTGATCAGGCACGGCGTGCAGGATATCGTCTTCGCCGGTGGCGGCGAGGAGCTGCACTGGGGCCTGACCTGCCAGTTCGATGCGATGGGCGCCCTGTCCACGCAGTACAACAACACACCCGAGCATGCATCGCGTCCCTACGATGCCGGACGCGACGGTTTCGTCATCGGATCCGGCGGCGGCATGCTGGCGCTGGAGGATTACGAACACGCGAAGGCCCGTGGCGCGCACATCCATGCGGAGCTGGTCGGCTATGGCGTCACCTCCGACGGCGCCGACATGGTCGCGCCCAACGGCGAAGGCGCGGTGCGCTGCATGCGCATGGCCATGGCGGGAATGGA
>DATDBD010000079.1:0-3459 GCA_036525015.1 Lysobacter sp. | reverse complement strand
TTCGGCCGCGTGATCGAACGGGAGATCAGCACGGTGATCGGGCCGATCGGGTTCGTGCTGTTTTATCTGTCAGCGATAGTCATTGCGATCCTGCCGACCTACCTGCGGCATCGCCACGATCCGCATTACCGCAGCCTGGGTGCGTCGGGGGCGGTATCGGCGGTGCTGTTCGCCTTCATCCTGTTGCGGCCGTGGGCGATGATCTACGTGTTCGTGCTGCCGATGCCGGCGATCGCCTATGCCGTCGGTTACGTGGCCTATTCCTTCTGGATGGACCGGCGCGGCGGGGACAACATCAACCACAGCGCGCACCTATCCGGCGCGATCTACGGCGTGCTGTTCATGTTGTTCATGGACCCCGGGATCGGAGCGGATTTCGTGCAGCGCCTGTTGAACCCGACTCTGCGTTGAGGCGGTCCTTTCAGGACGACAGGTGGGTACGCACCCGGGGACGCTGCTCATCGCGTCCGTAGGTTTCCTCGAGACGGGCATAGACCACCGCATCGATCGCATTCAGTTCAGCACTGTCGGTATCGCCATTGAGTGCCAACTCGAACAGCCGTGCCGTGAGCAAGGCGTCGTCAGTGATGCCATCCGGCACGCATTGGATGGTGCGCATGTCAGGTCCGTGTTTGTTGCTTGGGTATGGAATAAAACGTCTCCGTTGCCCTGATCAGGCCCGGTCGCGACGGGTGACGGCCGGGGGATGGACAAGATCCGTCCCTGACGCTAGGCACATGCTCACCAGACGTGCAGGTCGAACGTGGTATCGCTACGCGCACGAACCTCGCTCACCTGATGCTTACCTGAGGAGACGCCATGGCCACTCGTGCCCGCCGTGCCGGCAAGACCCCTGCGAAGAAAGCTGCAGCCAGGAAGGCCCGAACGAAGAAGATCGCCAAGAAGGCCACGAAGAAAGCTGCGAAGAAAGCTGCGAAGAAAGCCGTGACGAGAGTCGCGGCCCGCAAGACGGCGAAGAAGGTGGCCAAGAAGGCCGTGACCAGGAAAGTGGCCAGGAAAGTCGTAGCCAAAAAGGCCGCTGCCAAGAAAGTAGCGGGCAGGAAGGTTGCCAAGCGAGTCGCCAAGAAAGCCGTAGCGAAGAAGGCCGTAGCGAAGAAGGCCGTGACCAGGAAGGCGGCGAAGAAGGTCGTGAAGAGAACGGCGGCGAAGAAGGTTGTGAAGAAATCGGCGGCGAAGAAGATCGCCAAGGTCGCGGTGAAGAAGTCGGCTCGCAAGGCCATGCCGAAGAAGGTCTCGCGCCGCAAGATCAGCCCGGAACAGGCACTGGCCAATACACGCCAGTTGTTGGAGGCCAAGCACGAGCACGATCGTCAGCCGCAGCCGTGGCAGCAGCTGGATCCGCAACACGGGCATGTGCCGGGACCGGGGTATCAGTCCGAGGGCGCGGCGGCGAAGGCCGAGGAACTGCACGCAGGCGAGAGCCGCATGCAGGCGATCCAGGGCAGCATCAGCAGCCAGGATCGGCACAGCCAGGGCAAGCGCGACAATCGATGAAACCCCGCGACCTGTAACCCCGCGACCACGTCCCAGGCATGGCCAATCGCATGACCACGCACACCATCGAGCACGACCCCGAGGCCCACGAATTCAGCACCACCGTGGATGGCGTCCAGGCGCAGCTCGTCTATCACCTGGAGGGCCAGCGCATGGTCATTACCCACACCGGCGTGCCCGACCCCATTGGCGGGCGCGGCATCGCCGGTGAACTGGTGCGGGCCGCATTCGAGTACGCCCGGTCGCAGGGCTGGCACGTGCGACCGGCCTGCTCCTACGCCGCGGCCTGGGTGGAGCGGCACCCGGAATACAACCAGCTTCTGGGTTGACCGGGCGCGGCATCATCGTGGGCCGCACCCGGCCCGGGTATCATGCGCGCCCGTCTTGAATAGCGGCGCCCCCCGGCGTCGGCCCGAATGCGCCTGAACAAACACATCAGCGACACCGGATTCTGCTCGCGCCGCGAGGCCGACGGCCTGATCGGCGAGGGACGGGTCACCGTCAATGGCGCCCGGGCCCGGATCGGTGCCGAGATCGGCGAGGGCGACGAGGTCCTGGTCGATGGCAAGCCGCTGCGCGTGCGCAAGACCGCGCCCGGAAAACGCCAGCACATCTACATCGCCCTCAACAAGCCGGTGGGCGTCACCTGCACGACCGAGTCCGGAGTAAAGGACAACATCGTCGACTTCGTCGGCCACGAGCGCCGCATCTTCCCGATCGGACGCCTCGACAAGGACTCCGAAGGCCTGATCCTGCTGACCAGCAATGGCGACATCGTCAACGAGATCCTGCGCGCGGAGAACAAGCTCGAGAAGGAATACCTGGTCGGGGTGAACCATCAGGTCACCGACGAGTTCCTGCGCAACATGAGCCGTGGCGTACCGATCCACGGCCAGACCACGTTGCCGTGCAAGACTGGCCGGCTGGGCAAGTTTGGTTTCCGCATCGTGCTGGTGCAGGGGCTCAACCGGCAGATCCGCCTGATGGCCGCGCATTTCGGGTTCCGCGTGAAGCAGCTGGTGCGCGTGCGCATCGGCAACGTCAAGCTGGCGCATCTCAAGGTGGGGCAGTGGCGCAACCTGACCGACGCCGAGCTGCAGGGACTGCTGCCGCAGCGCACGCAATGGTGAGTTGATCGAGCGGGTGCGTGACTTCGATGTCAATTTCAGCATCACGTCACGTTCGTTATGGTTCCGTTATCGCTCCCCCCGGAATGGAATCTGTCGTGGTCCTGTTCGCCTCCCCCAATAGGCTGGTCCGGTTCTCGCGCTGGGCGTTGCTGCCCATTGCCCTGCTGATCTTGTGCTCCTGCCGCCGTGAGGCCCCTGCGCCGCAGCCGGCGCCGTCCGCGACCACCGCGACTGCTCCGGTCGCTCCGGTAACGGGGGAGCTGAAGGACGTCGTCGAAACCACGTCGAACTACGTGATCGGCATCAGCTACCCGCCCTCGGCCAGCAAATACCCGGGCCTGGCCGCCGAGCTGAAGCGTTATGCCGAGGCCGCCCGCGCCGATCTGCTGGAGGCGGCGGCGGAGCGCAGGCCGGATGCGCCCGCGCCCTACGACCTCTCGCTCAGCTTCACCCAGGTGCTGGATTCGCCGACGTTGGTGGCGGTCGCCGCCGACGGCAGCAGCTACACCGGCGGCGCCCATGGCGCGCCACTGCTCGAACGCTTCGTCTGGCTGCCGCAACAGGACCGGCGCCTGCGCGCCAGCGACCTGGTGCCCGATGCGCAGGGCTGGTCGGCGATCTCGGGCTACGTGCGCGAGCAACTGCATACCGCGCTTTCGCAGCGCATCGACGCCGACGACCTCGACCCGACCCAGCGCGCCGAGGTGATCAAGAACGCCGGCCGCATGATCGACGACGGCACCGAGGCCGACGCCGCGCACTTCGCCCAGTTCGAGCCAGTGATGGGGCACGACGGCAAGGTGGCGGCGCTGCG
>DATDBD010000078.1:0-5334 GCA_036525015.1 Lysobacter sp. | reverse complement strand
CGACAACGACCAATGGTGGCTGGCCACGATCGGCCGGACGGTGATCTGGGCTCGCTTGCGCCTGCTCGATGCAGGCACCGCCGAAGTGCTCGACAGTGACGGCGTCACCCAGCCTTACGACAGCGAGGACACCGCTCGCGCCGCCTTGATGGATGCAGAGTTCGTCTCTCTCGACGGGCTGGACGACGAGGATGCGCGCGATCGCGGCTTTGCCATCGATGAGCTGGTGCCTCCGCATGGCGACGATGACGAATTGCTGCGCGGGCAGATGGTGCAGAAGCTGTCGTCGCGGCACTGAGCGCTCGACGCCATGTATCTGCCGCGCGCCTTTGCCGAACCCGACCTCGCCGCGCTCGACAGGCTCGCGGCCAGCGACAGCTTCATCACCCTGGTCACCGTGCATGACGGATTGCCGAGCGTCAGCCACCTGCCGGTGCTGTACCGGCGCGACGGGGATCATGTCGAACTGATCGGCCACTGGGCGCGACCCAACCCGCAGACACGACATTCGGGACCGGCACTGGCGATCTTCCACGGCCCGCATGCCTACGTCTCGCCCGGCTGGTACCCGGACAAGGAAGAAGCCGCGCGCGTGCCGACCTGGAATTACGCAGTGGCGCACCTGCATGGCACGCTCGAGACCTTCGACGACGAGGCATCGTTGGCGGGCGTGGTCGATGGCCTGACCGGCCAACATGAGGCCACCGTCGGCGGCGACTGGCGTTTCGCATTCGAACGCGCCGATCACCGCACCCAGTTGCGCGGTATCGTCGGATTCCGCTTCGTTGCGCAGCGCATCGAACTGAAGTTCAAGCTCAGCCAGAACCACCCGCTCGCCAACCGCAACGCCGTCGCCGCCCAACTGGAGCGGCAGCAGCGCGAAGAAAGCCGCCACGTCGCGGCGCTGATGCGCGAACGCATCGACGCATCCACAGGAGACTGAAACATGGATCTCGACCTCACGGGCAAGCACGCCCTCGTCTGCGGCGCGAGCCAGGGCATCGGCCTGGCGGCCGCACGGGCGTTGGCCGAACTCGGCGCCAACGTCACCCTGCTCGCCCGTCGCGAGGAAACCCTGCGCGAACTGGCAGGCCAATTGCCGGTTCCGCGCGAAGGCCAGTCGCACGGCTGGATCGCCGCCGACAGCGCCGATACCGACGCCTTGCGCGCCAAGGTGGAAGCCCTGGTCGCTGCAAAGCCGGTGCACATCCTGGTCAACAACAGCGGCGGCCCGCCTCCGGGCACCGTGCACGGTGCACAGATTGCCGCCTTCGAGGCCGCCTACCGCCAGCACCTGATCGCCAACCACGTACTGGCTGAGACCGTCATCCCCGGCATGGAACGCGACGGCTACGGCCGCATCGTCAACGTCATCTCCACCTCGGTGAAGGAACCGCTGCAGGGATTGGGCGTGTCCAACACCACGCGTTGGGCGGTGGCGAGCTGGGCCAAGACACTGGCCACGGAAGTGGCCGCCAAGGGCATCACCGTGAACAACGTGCTGCCCGGTTCGACCGAAACCCCGCGCATCGAGCAGATCATCGGCAACACCGCCAGCAAGACCGGCCGCAGCCGCGAGGAAGTGTTCGAGAAGATGGTCGGGGAGATTCCGATGCGCCGTTTTGCCCGGCCGGAGGAAACCGCGGCGGCCATCGCCTTCCTGTGCTCACCGGCGGCTTCGTACATCACCGGCGTAAACCTGCCGGTCGATGGTGGGCGTACGCGGTCGCTGTAGCCCGTCATCAGCCACTGAACATCCCTTCTCCCGCCTGCGGGAGAAGGTGCCCGCAGGGCGATGAGGGCGCTTTGCATGTGCTTCAGCAGTAACGCCCCCTGCCCTCACCCTGCCCCTCTCCCTCACGCGGCAGAGGGAGTCCACAGCCGTCCGCCGAACATACGCGCGGGCACGGACAGCCGGCGCTGATAAGCTAGCGCGATGCGCCTTCATCACTTCATCGCCGGCCAATCCCGCGATCCAGCGTCCGGGCGCTGGATCGAAGTTTTCGATCCGGCCAACGGCAAGGCCTTCGCCGAGGTCGCGCAAGGCAACGCACAGGACGTGAACGAGGCCGTCGCGGCGGCCGAAGCCGCCTTCCCTGCCTGGTCCGCGCTTGCCAACAGCGAACGCGCGCAGTGGCTGGAGAAACTGGCGAGCGCACTGGAAGCCAGGCTCGATGATTTCGCCCACGCCGAATCGCGCGACGGCGGCAAGCCGATCAAGCTGGCTCGCGAGGTCGAGATCCCGCGCGCGGTCAGCAACCTGCGCTTCTTTGCCCATGCCGCGACCCAGTTCGCCAGCGAGTCGCACCACGGCCAGGCAGGATTGAACTACACGCTGCGCCAGCCGCTCGGCGTGGTCGCGACGATCTCGCCGTGGAACCTGCCGCTGTACCTGTTCACCTGGAAGATCGCGCCTGCTCTGGCCGCCGGAAACACGGTGGTCGCCAAGCCATCGGAGATCACGCCGCTGACGGCGACGATGCTCGGCGAACTCGCTGCGCAAATCGGTTTCCCGAAAGGCGTGCTCAATATCGTTCACGGCCTGGGCCCCGAGGTCGGCGAGCCACTGGTAGTGCATCCACGCGTCAAGGCGGTCTCCTTTACCGGCAGCACTCCGGTCGGCCGGCGCATCGCGGGACTGGCCAGTCCGTTGCTCAAAAAGGTGTCGCTGGAACTGGGCGGCAAGAACCCGACGCTGGTGTTCGCCGACAGCCAATGGCGCGAACACCTCGACACGCTGGTGCGCTCGGCCTTCCAGAACTCCGGGCAGATCTGCCTGTGCGGCTCGCGCATCCTGGTCGAGCGGCGCATCTATAGCGAGTTCCGCGACACCCTGGTCGAGCGCGCGACATCGCTGCGCGTGGGCGACCCGATCGACGAGGACAACCAGCTCGGTCCGCTGGTCTCGCAGGCGCACTTCGACAAGGTCACCAGCGCTGTGCAGCGCGCCCGCGACGAAGGCGGCCATGTGTTGTGCGGCGGCCAAGCGCTCGATCGGCCGGGCTGGTTCGTCACGCCGACCGTCATCGAAGGCCTGGGGCCGGAGTGCGCGAGCAATCGCGACGAGATCTTCGGCCCGGTGGTCACGCTGCAGCCGTTCGACAGCGACGAGGAAGCCCTCGCGCTCGCCAACGACGGCGATTACGGCCTGGCTGCCTCGATCTGGACCCGCGATCTCAACCGCGCCCATCGCCTCGCCTCGCAGTTGCGCGCCGGCATGGTCTGGGTCAACACCTGGCTGCAACGCGACCTGCGCACGCCATTCGGCGGCATGGGCGCGTCCGGCCTGGGACGCGAGGGCGGCATGGAAGCCATGCGATTCTTCACCGACGCCAAGAACGTCGGTCTGCACCTGGGATAAGCCATGACGACCAGCCCATTGGCCGATCTGCTCGAAAAAAACCGTGACTGGTCCGACCGGATCAACCGCGAGGATCCACAGTTCTTCGAACGGCTGTCGAGGCAGCAGGCCCCCGAATACCTGTGGATCGGCTGCTCCGACTCGCGCGTGCCGGCCAACCAGATCATCGACATGGCGCCGGGCGAGGTCTTCGTCCACCGTAACATCGCCAACGTGGTCGTCCACACCGACCTCAACTGCCTGTCGGTGATCCAGTTCGCGGTCGACGTGCTCAAGGTCAAGCGCATCCTCGTCGTCGGCCACTACGGTTGCGGCGGCGTGCATGCATCGCTGCACGGCAAGCGCGTCGGACTGGCCGACAACTGGCTGCGCCACGTGACCGATGTCGCCGACAAACATGGCGCCTGCCTGGCCCAGGCACACGACAGCGAGCGCCACGACCGCCTGTGCGAGCTCAACGTGATCGAGCAGGTACAAAACGTCTGCCTCACCACCATCGTGCGCGATGCCTGGGCACGGGCCCAGGAGCTGTCCGTGCACGGCTGGGTCTACAGCTTGCGCAATGGCCTGGTCCACGACATGGGCATCGACGTCGATGCCTACGACAAGCTCGACGCGCTCTATGCCGGCGCCGTGGCGCGCGTCAACGCCTATCAGGGAGACTCGCCAAGATGAGCGACGCGATCCGCACCGAAACCGCCCCCCGGCCGGTGGGCCAGTATCCGCACGCCCGCCGCGTCGGCGACCTGCTGTTCCTGTCCGGCATCGGTCCTCGCGATGCCGCCAGCAACGCCATCGTCGGCAACGTGCACGACGCACAAGGCCGCCTGATCAGTTACGACATCGATGCGCAGACCCGCGCCGTGTTCGCCAACGTTCGCTCGGTGCTGCATGCCAGCGGCGCGCGCTGGGAGGATCTGGTCGACGTCACCGTGTACCTCACCGACATGGCGCACGACTTCAGGGCCTACAACGCGGTGTGGGCGGAGTACTTTCCCGACATCGACACGGCGCCGTGCCGCACCACGCTGGGCATCACTTCACTGCCGACGCCGATCGCGATCGAGCTCAAGTGCGTCGCCGCGCTGAGCCGCAACACCAAACCGGAATAGACCCATGCTGCCCGCCCCGCTCAACCTGCAGGCCTGGATCGATGAACACCGCCATCTGCTGAAGCCGCCCGTCGGCAACAAGGTGATCTACGTCGGCGACTTCATCGTGATGGTGGTCGGCGGCCCGAACCAGCGCACCGACTACCACTGGGACGAAGGCGCCGAGTGGTTCTACCAGCTCGAAGGCGAGATGGTGTTGCGCATCCAGGAGGATGGCGCGGTCCGCGACATCCCGATCCGCGCCGGCGAGATCTTCCTGCTGCCGCCGCGCGTGCCGCACTCGCCACAACGCATGCCCGACTCGATCGGCCTGGTGATCGAACGCAGGCGCCTGCCGGATGAGCTGGACGGCCTGCTGTGGTTCTGCGAGCAGTGCAACCACAAGATCTACGAGGAGCTCTTCCCGCTGAAGAACATCGAGACCGACTTTCCGGTCGTGTTCGACCGCTTCTACTCCTCACGCGAACACCGCACCTGCACGCAGTGCGGGCACCTGAACCCGGCGCCCGCCAAGTACGTTATGCCGGACACCTGAGCGCGCAAATGCTGAAGGTCGCCGGCGACGGTCGCCCCCGGCGAAGGACGAGACTGTTCTCGAAGGAATGGGCGTCCTTGCGACCCATCATGTCGAATACCCTGACGGCAGCGCGGTCGAGGCGTTCGCGCGGGCTATTAGATGGGTGGCGAAGCAAATTTCGGCGTGATCTATTGGCACCGAACGGGTCTGGCGGCCATGCCCACTCAATCCGGAGCCACGGCAGCAACGGGGTTCCCCTCGCCGTCCACGACTAGGCGGGCAGATCGCTCGCCGTAGTAGAAACTGGCTCGATACGTTCCGGAGTCCTCTCCGACCCCACGCTC
>DATDBD010000077.1:0-5345 GCA_036525015.1 Lysobacter sp. | reverse complement strand
TCGGCGTGTTCGATATTCGCGCCAGTCGCTTCGAGGTCGCCGCTGAAGGTCTCGCCGCGGACGTTGGCCGAAACCGACTTGGGCAGGGTCAGGCGCAGCGATCCGCTGACGGTGTCCAGGGAGATCTTGCCGGCTTCCGCGAGCGCCGTCGCAACGCGCATGTCGCCGGACACAGTCGAACCTTCGAGTCGGCGCAGTTGCGTATCGAGCGTGCCCATTTCGATGTCGCCCGATACGCTCGTTGCCTCCACCTCGCCGTTGATGCGGCCGCGCAGGCGGATCGTGCCGCTGACCGTTTCGGCCTGGATGTCGCTGCTGTTGAGAGTCAGGTTGAGATCGCCGCTGACGCTGTTGATGTCGGCCTTGCGCGGAGCAGCGGCCACGGCGACATCGCCGCTGACGCTGTCGATGGACAACTCGCCCGCCGCCAGGCCCTGCACGTCGACGTCGGCGGCTACGGCACTGACGTCCAGGCTGGCCCGCAACGGCACCATCAGGCGCAGTTCGGTCGGCTCACCCCGGCCGCGGTTGAACATGCCGTATTCCTTCGGGTACTTGACCCGCACTTCCAGCCGCGAGCGGTCGCCTTCGATCTCCAGCTTCTCCGCGCCTTCGCCCAGGCTGCCTTCGATCTTCACTTCGGGTCGGTCCCAAGCGCGCACTTCGATGCGGCCCTTGAGGTTCTCGATCTCGACCGTGCCCGTCGGGTCGAGCGGACGGGTCTGGTTTATGGGGGTGGCTGCGATTGCCGGTTGGACGGCCAGCAGCGCGACGCACAGCAGCAGGGGGCGGTTCATGGTCGTCTCCGGATCAGGTGTAGGCCCGACGCATCAGTTCGATGCGGCGTTCGTAGGTGCGACGCAACTGCTTGAGCAGTCGCGGGGAAGTCGGGTCCTGGCGCAGCGCGTCCAGGATGATGCCGGCGTTGCGGTCGAGCTCGTCGAGCGTCGGCGTCAGCGCAGGAGGCAGCGGTTGAGTGTCGAGCTCGCGCACGGCGGCCTGGTACTCGCGGCTCATGTGCTCGGCTTCGGTGAGCATCAGGCCGTCGCGTAGCGCGGGATTGGCCGGGCGGCCCTGCGTAGCGGCCACCTGCGCATTCGTGCCCACCGGGGCCGGCTTGAGCCAGACCGCCGTGCCCACCACCAGCAGCAACGAGGCCGCCAGTGCCAGGCCGCCGACCCAGCGAGGTTGCCGGCGCGGACGGGCGTCGCGCGGTTGCAGTCGCTCGGCGATGCCGGGCCACAGGTCGGTGGTCGGCGCCTGGTCCTGGCGCAGGGCCCGCAACTGCCAGCGCAGCGAATCGGGGAAAGAGTTCTGGTCGCTCATGGGGTGTCTCCCAGTCGAGTGCGCAGCAACTGGCGCGCGCGATGCAGTTGGGCTTTGGAACTTCCGACCGCCATGCCGAGCGACGCGGATATTTCCTCGTGGGTCCATCCTTCGATGTCGAACAGCACCAGCACCGCGCGGGCACGCGGTGGCAGCGATGCGACGGCGCGGCCCAGGTCCATCTTCAGGGCCGGGCTATGGTGGAAATCGGAACCGGAGCCGCCGATCTCGTGGAATTCGAGCAGCTCGTCGCTCTCTTCCTGCGGACGGCTGCGCCGGCTGCGCAGCTCCATCAGGGCGGTGTTGACCGCCAGGCGATGCAGCCAGGTGGAGAAGGCCGACTCGTGGCGGAAGCTGGGCAACTGCTGCCAGGCGCGGACGAAGGCTTCCTGGGTCAGGTCGTCGGCGCGGTCGCCGTGCCGGCCCACCAGGCGCGAGATCACGCCGTGCACCCGGCCGGCATGGCGCCGGTACAAGCGCTCGAAGGCCGTCACATCGCCGGCGACGGCATCCTGGACCAGTGCGCGGTCCTCCGCGCCGGGTTCGGCGGAGGTGGTGTCGGGCAACCAGGCGGTCATGGCGGTCAGCATGACATCATGGATGCGCTGGGGCGCGGCAACGTTTAAAGGCCCGTGGGGATTGGCGTTCCGGGCTCCTGCGATATCCGAGGGACGGCCCCGGCGGGTCCGCGTCAGTCCTCGTTCCCTGTCGCGGCCTTGCCGTCCGCCCCGCTGCCCACGGCCGGCGGCGCCAGCATCGATCGGACCTGCTTGGACACACTGCGCAGGTGCAGGTCCTGTTGCGGGTAGGGGATTTCGATGCCGGCTTCGACAAGCGCGGCGTGGACCCGCGTCAGCAGGGCGCTGCGGACTTTCACCCAGTTGTCGTAGTCGTGTGTCCAGGCGCGGATGGAAAAGGTGAGCGAACTCGGGCCCAGGCCCGTGAACAGCACCGCCGGTATCGGCTCCTTCGCCACCTGCGGCGTTTCGCTGGCCACGCCGGTCAGCAGCTCGATGACGCGATCCGGATCCGATCCATAGGCCACGCCGAAATCGACGTCGAGCCGACGGTTCATGTCGAGCAGCGTCCAGTTGGTCACCTTCTCCGACAGCAGCGTGCCGTTGGGCACGATCACGTCGGCGCCATCGAAGGTCTTGATGGTGGTGGCACGCATGCCGATCTCGCGCACGCGTCCGGAGGTGCCGGTGATGTCGATGACGTCGCCGGGCTGGATCGGCCGTTCGAACATCAGGATCAGCCCCGACACGAAGTTGTTGACGACGTTCTGCAGGCCGAAGCCGATGCCGACGCCGAGCGCCCCGAAGACGAGGGTGAGCTGGCTCACCTTGAAGCCCGCCGCGGACAGCGCGACCAGCAGTCCCAGCAACAACAGCGCGTAATAACTCAGCGAGGCGATGCTGTTGCCGACACCACGCGGCAACGCCATCTTCGGCAGCAGCTCGTCCTGCAGCAGGAAGCGTACCGTCCGGGCGGCCAGTGCCGCGATGTACAGCGAGATGAAGAACACCAGGATGTGGCCCAGGGAGATCGAGATCTCGCCGAACCCGAACTCGTGCGTCAGCGCCGATTCGGCCACGGCATACGCCGGGCGGAAGATGCGAAACCGGGCCATGGTGAATACGACCCAGGCGATGACCGCGCCGAAGGTCAACAGGCGGTAGGCGCCTTGCAGGATAGGAGCGGCGTGGGTGCGGGTGAGCCGGAAGCGCGCGATGCTGCGTTGGGATATCAGCAACTGCAATAGCGCCGAGATGACCGTGACGCCGGCGTACAGCACCAGGCCCATGTAGCCGCTGTCGATCATGCCGCTCAGCAGCATTTCGGCCAGGGACACATTGCCGACGATACTGGAAGCGGCCGACACTGCCAGCAACACGGCGCTGACCATGGCTACCACATGCAAGGCCTTGCCGAAACGGCCGGCCAGTCCCGAGTAATCCATGTGGCGCGCGCGCCACAGCAACCACAGCAGCAGGAACAGGGAAACGACGGCCAGGCCCAGGTAATACGAGCGATACAACACGTTGTTGGCGAGGAACAGGAAGCCCAGCCGCTCCAGGACATACAGGATGGTGGCGACGTATGGCCACGGCCCGAGCAGCCGGAAACCGTGTGGCGGCAGCAGGCGCAGCACCGGCACCAGCGCCACCAGCATCGCGAACTGGTGCAGCAGCAGCGGTGCATCGGGCTCGAACACCATCACGCCCATCATCGACAACAGCAACCACGACGACAGCGGCCGACGCAGCACCCGCGCCGACGCCTCGCTTTTCGCGACGGCGGGAACGGTCCTGCGGCTTCGGAAGCTGAGCCAGAGCAGCAGTGGAAGCAGCAGAAGCTGCAACACGTTCAGTGCGCGCTGGTTGCCGAGATTGGCCGCGCTGTATTCCTTGAGGAATCGCGTCTCGATCTCCAGGCCGGTGCGCACCGATGCCAATGCGCCTTCCGTGGTGCGGGGCTGCTCCTTCAAGTCCCACAGCGCAGGTGCATCGAGACGAACCAGGCGACTGTCGATGTAGTCGATGCCGGCGGCGACGGCTTTCTGGCCGCCCTCGATCCTGGATTCCAGGGCATTGGCGCGGCGGCCGAGCTGGATCATTTTTTCGAGGGGGGACGATAACGCCTGCTCGGCGGCGTCGATTTGCCTGGTGACCGCGTCGATCCGGTCGGAAAGCGCCGTGGCCATGCCACCCGTCGCCGCAGCCTTTTTGGTGGCCTCCCAGTCGGCGCGGCGTCGGGCCAGTTCGGCCGCGTCCTGCGAATAGGGTGCGCCGGCCTGCCGCATGTCCTGCTGCCAGCGCTCGAACTGCCTGGCGTCGAACTTCCAGTGGCGTTCCAGGCTCTCCAGCCGCATCACCGGCAGGGTCTTGAGGTCGGCGGACCGGGATAGCTTGGCCTTCTCGTCGACCGAACGCTCAATCGCCTCCAGACGCGGTAACAGGTTGCGGTTCGAGGCGACGCTCCGCGAGCGCTCGATCACCTCTTCGGCGAAGCGTTCATCGTCGTCGGCCCGGACCGGGATCTGCGCCATCGCAATGGCGCTGGGCCCGTTTCCTTTTGCATCGAGCAGGGCGGGCGCCTTCTGGGCCAGCGCCGACGGCACGCCGAGCAGGGCCCCCAGGCACAGGACGCAGGCAAGCAATCCAAGGGGTCGATGCATCCTGGCTCCGAACGGTCATTGCGGGTTGGCCACCAAGCAAACGCAAAACGACAACCCAGCCTGCTCGTGTTGTCGCGGCGCACATCATGGCGGGATGCCGGTGCGCAACCGCTTCACGGGCTCGTCACGGGCGCGCGAGCGACGCCGCCCACTCACAGGTCGAGGTGGATCTCCAAGTTCCAGGTCCGCGGGTTGCAGGGATGGAAGTTCCAGCAGCATGGCCAGCGCCAGCAGGCTCATTCGGCGACGGAAAGCGAGTCACGCATTGGGCGGCATTCTGAATGCGTTGCGGTATGGTTTGCGGGAGGTGAACTTGACTCAGATCAAGGGAATTCCTGCGGGTTTGCCTAACCTGTCCACATGGAAACGTCACGCCTTGCGTTCGAACCCGACCTGCTGCGCCGCTACGATCGGCCGGGCCCGCGCTATACCTCGTATCCGACGGCGCCGCAGTTCCATCTGCATTTCGGCGAAGCTGAATTGCGGCAGGCCGCCGTCGCCAGCAATGGCGATCCGATCCCGCGCCGGCTGTCGCTGTACGTCCACGTGCCGTTCTGCATGAGCCCGTGCTTCTACTGTGGCTGCAATCGCGTCATCACCCGCGACACGTCGCGTTCCGATGGCTACCTGGCACGGCTCTACCGCGAGATCGACCTGACCGCGCAGTTGTTCGACCGCGATCGCGAGGTTATCCAGTTGCACTTCGGCGGCGGTACGCCCAACTTCCTGACGCCGGCACAGCTGCGCGAGGTCGTGGACACGTTGCGCCGGCAGTTCCATTTCTCCGATTCCCCCGACCGCGACATCTCCATCGAGATCGACCCGCGCTTCATCTCGC